>CAZMRS010000077.1:0-4751 GCA_964568435.1 uncultured Boseongicola sp.
CATGCAGCTCGATCAGGCGGAGCGTGGATTTTCGTTCATGGCAGACGGTCCCCTGGATATGCGAATGAGCCAGCAAGGCACATCGGCGGCGGATATTGTGGCTGAGGCAGACGAGGGTCTGCTTGCGGATATTCTCTTTCAATATGGTGAAGAACGCGCGTCACGTCGGATCGCACGGGCGATCGTGACTGCACGGCGCGAAACGCCGATTGAGACGACCGCGGCGCTTGTCGCGATTGTAGAGCGGTGCCTGCCGCGCCCGAAGCCTGGGCAAAGTCACCCGGCAACCCGAACGTTTCAGGCGCTCAGGATCGCGGTGAACGATGAATTTGGTCAACTGGTGGATGGTCTTGAAGCGGCAGAACGCGCATTGAAGCCGGGCGGTTGGCTTGCTGTTGTGAGCTTTCATTCGATGGAAGATCGTGTTGTGAAACGGTTTTTTCAGGATCGCTCCGGCAAAGGTGGCGGTGGAAACCGGTATCAGCCCGAAGTGGTTGCGGATGTGCCTCGGTTTGAGGCGCGCAATAAGGCGATCCCACCAAGTGCGGAGGAAACAGCACGCAACCCACGAGCGCGCTCGGCGAATTTGCGTGTGGGACGACGGACGGACGCGGCGGCTGGCCCCGTCGATCGCAAGAAACTTGGATTGCCAAAACTCGTGATGGGAGATCGCTAGATGCGCTCGGTATTTTTTGTTCTGACGGCTTGTTTGGTGATGATGCTGGCGGTTTGGGCATATCGTCAGAACTATGAGACGCAGGCAAGCCTGCGCGAAGTACGTGACCTGCGCGTCGAAATTGCCGAGTTACGGGAGCGCGCCGGTGTATTGCGTGCTGAATGGGCGTATCTGAACCGTCCAGAACGGTTGGCGGACCTTGCGGACATGAATTTTGATCGCCTTGGCCTGTTGCCGCTACGACCCGATCACTTTGGCTACATCGCTCAAATTACATACCCGATTGAGCCGTTGCCGCCGATTACCGTTCCAGTTGAGGTGATGAGCCGCTTGAGGGAAGGCCAATGACAAGGACGCCGCTTCGACCTCTTGCTCGCATTCTTGCTGCGCGTCGCGCCGGCGAGAATCCAGATTCGATTGAGCGCCAGAACCTTGCAGAGCGCCATGAAGCCGAACGCGACATGGGACGTGCTCGTGCCGAGGGGCGGTTGTTGGTTTTGGGTGTCGCCTTCCTGTGTGCGTTTGCCTTGGTCGGCTTGAAGATGTCGGTCATTGCAGGGTCTGATCCTGTTGAACCGCGTGCTGCGGCTTCGGGTGCTCAGATATTGGCGGCGCGAGCAGAC
Organism: uncultured Boseongicola sp.; assembly: GCA_964568435.1. Lineage (GTDB taxonomy): Bacteria > Pseudomonadota > Alphaproteobacteria > Rhodobacterales > Rhodobacteraceae > Boseongicola. Next base: position 1,300 of record CAZMRS010000077.1, read on the forward strand.
ATAACGGACCGCAATGGGCGCATTCTGGCCACGAATCTGACAACGCATGCGCTTTATGCGCAGCCGCCATTGATGATCGACCCGAAGCGAGCGGCGGTTGAGTTGGCGAAGATTTTCCCTGATTTGGATGAGGAGCGTTTGATCCGCCAATTCACTGGCGAGCGGAAGTTTATCTGGATCAAGCGCCGGATCAGCCCGGAGCAGCAACAGGCGGTGTTCGATATCGGCGACCCAGGGCTTCTGTTCGGGCCGCGCGAGATGCGGCTTTATCCGAACGGACAAGTTGCGGCGCATGTGTTGGGCGGTGCCGGGTTTGGTCGCGAAGGTGTGTCATCTGCGGAAGTTGTTGGCGTTGCGGGCATTGAGAAGGCGTTGGACGCAGAGTTGCGTGATCCCGGCCGGGGTGATGTGCCGTTGGTTTTGTCTCTGGATCTGACGGTTCAAGCGGCGGTTGAGCGTGTGCTGGAAGGCGGCATGCGGTTGATGAACGCCAAGGGGGCTGCGGCTGTTCTGATGGACATTAACACGGGTGAGATCGTGTCTTTGGCGAGCTTGCCGGATTTTGATCCGAACGACCGACCACAGGCGATGGTTCAGGGTGAACCCGGAGACTCGCCGCTGTTCAACAGGGCTGTGCAGGGCGTTTACGAGCTTGGGTCGACGTATAAGATTTTCACGATCGCGCAGGGGATCGAAGAGAAGATCGTAAGCCGCTCGACGATGGTGGATATCCAGGGTCCGCTTCGTTGGGGCAAGTACAAGATCCGAGATTTTCGCAACTACGGCAAAGCTTTGTCGGTCGAAGACGTCATAGTGAAATCATCGAACATCGGGACGGCGCGCATCGCGCAGAAGATCGGGGCTGAGCGCCAGCAAGCGTTTCTAGGTGATCTTGGGTTGTTGAACAAAATGCCGGTTGAGTTGGTCGAGGCTCGGGGCGCATATCCCCTGGTGCCGAAGAAATGGTCCGAGATTTCTACGATGACCATTTCTTATGGGCATGGGATTTCGGCGTCTCCGTTACATCTAGCGACGGCTTATTCGACGCTCTTGAACGGCGGATTAAAGGTGGAGCCCACGCTCTTGAAACGTGACTATCCGACGGCTGGCCCGCGTGTTTTGAGTGCAGACACCAGCCAACAGGCGCGCGAGATGTTGCGGGAGGTCGTGACGCGTGGGACAGCCTCTTTTGGCGAGGTGCCCGGGTATCGCGTTGGTGGCAAAACCGGAACGGCGGACAAGCCGAAGCCCACCGGCGGCTATTACGAAGACAAAGTAATTGCGACCTTCGCGAGCGTCTTTCCTGTTGATGATCCAAAGTATGTGTTGATTGTCACTTTGGACGAGCCAGTTGAGACGAGCGGCAAGGAACCTCGCCGCACTGCCGGCTGGACGGCGGTGCCGGTGGCTGCCGAAGTGATCCGCCGAGTGGCCCCGCTTCTTGGACTTGCACCGGGCGTTGAACCTGCCCCCCCCACAGGTGTAACACTAGCGAGAAACTAGACCACGAGGCGCGTGCAGATGCAGACCCGGGCAAAGACGAAATCGCTGTCAGAGCTTGGGCTGACCGCACGCCAGGGCGGCGATGTGCGCGTCACAGGGCTTTCTGTCGACAGCCGTCTGGTGAAAGAAGGTCATTTGTTCTGCGCGCTGCCCGGCACTCAGGTGCATGGGGCAGAGTTCATCACATATGCAGTTCGGATGCGCGCGGGTGCGGTGTTAACAGATCGTGAAGGTGCGTCGATTGCGGCTGACGTTTTGGCTGAAAGCGATGTGCCGTTGGTGGTGGTGGAAGACCCACGTGAGGCTTTGGCGTTTGCCTCGGCGCTTTGGTTTGAAGCGCAACCGGAGATCGTGATTGGCGTGACCGGCACGAATGGCAAAACCTCGGTAGCCTCATTCACGCGACAGCTTTGGACAGAGATGGGTTCCGAGGCTGTCAATATCGGGACGACCGGTGTTGAGGGGGCACTCACGATGCCGCTCCAGCACACTACGCCAGAGCCGATTACTCTGCATTCCGCGTTATCGCGGGCCGCAGACGCCGGTATTACGCATGCGGCGATGGAGGCGTCTTCTCATGGTCTGGCGCAGAAGCGGCTGGACGGGGTGCGGTTGGCGGCTGCGGCCTTCACGAATTTGAGTCAGGATCATCTCGACTATCACGACACTTTTGAAGAGTACTTTGAGGCCAAAGCGGGGCTTTTTGGGCGCGTCCTGCCTGAGGATGCGACGGCGGTCATTAACATTGACGACCCCTGGGCCGAACGCATGGCAGGCGTGGCCGACGTTCGGGGTCAGGACATTCTGACAGTTGGTCGCAGCCCAGATGCGGCGTTGCGCATCTTGGGCCAGCGATTTGATGCCACCGGGCAGGAGTGCCGATTCGAGTGGGCCGGGAAGATCAGGCAGGTGCGTCTTGGGTTAATTGGCGGGTTTCAGGCCGAGAACGCGCTTGTGGCGGCTGGGCTGTGCATCGCGACCGGTTCTGATCCTGACGAGACCTTTGACAGTCTGCACGCCCTTGAGACGGTTCGTGGGCGTATGGAGTACGCCGCGCGGCGGGAAAATGGGGCGACGGTGTTTGTTGACTATGCTCACACACCCAAGGCCCTCACCACGGCTTTGAAAGCGATCCGTCCTCATGTGTTGGGGCGATTGGTTGTTGTTTTCGGTGCCGGAGGTGATCGCGACACCGGCAAGCGGCCTCTCATGGGCCGTGCGGCAGCAGATTATGCGGATGTGGCGATCGTGACGGACGACAATCCAAGGAGCGAGGACCCGGCTTTGATTCGGGCAGCCATATTGGATGGTGCGCGGTTGGGGGCCGCAGAGGTGAGCGAGGTCGGCGACCGCGCAGAAGCCATTTTGCGCGGTGTGGATGCTCTGGGGCCTGGCGACACGCTTTTGATCGCAGGCAAGGGGCACGAAACGGGCCAAACTGTCGGCGACACCGTGCTGCCCTTCGACGATGTTGAACAGGCGAGCGTTGCCGTAGCTGCCTTGGATGGCAAAGGCGTATGAGCGTGATTTGGGCGAAGGACGAGGCCGCAGCGGCAACCGGTGGCGTGTCTCGAGGACCGGATTGGTCGGCGACTGGAGTGTCCATCGACACGCGGACATTGCAACAAGGCGATTTGTTCGTTGCGCTGAAGGATGTGCGGGATGGGCATGAGTTTGTCGCGGATGCGTTGGACAAAGGCGCGTCTGCCGCGTTGGTTTCCTATGTGCCGGAGGGTGTGCCTGAGGATGCGCCACTCCTGATTGTTGATGACGTGTTGCGGGGTTTGGAGGCGCTGGGACGCGCAGCACGTGCGCGGACCGAAGCGCGAGTAATCGCCGTCACTGGGTCGGCGGGGAAAACGTCCACGAAGGAGATGTTGCGACACGTCCTAGGGGCGCAGGGAAAGACCCATGCGGCCGAAGCGAGTTACAACAATCACTGGGGTGTG
>CAZMRS010000077.1:4764-8223 GCA_964568435.1 uncultured Boseongicola sp.
CCGGATGCCTGCCGACACCGAGGATGCGGCCATCGAAATTGGCATGAACGCGCCTGGCGAGATCGAGCCGCTGTCAAAACTCGCACGCCCGCATGTTGCGGTCGTGACAACCGTTGCGGCTGCGCATCTGGAAGCCTTTGACAACATTCAAGGAATTGCGCGGGAGAAAGGCGCGATCTTCAAAGGCCTCGAGCCGGGCGGTATTGCAGTTTTCAACGCAGATGTCCAAACGGCGGACATCCTGGACGATATCGCGCGCAAGTATGCTGATATGCGCGTCGGCTTTGGAGCCCTTCCGGGAGCCAAACTTCAGGCGGATGATGTGCGGATATCTGAACGATCATCGGTTGTGCGTGGTCGTTTTCGGAACCAACCTTTTTTATTCAAGGTCGGCGCACCCGGTCGTCATTTTGCGATGAACGCTCTGGCTGTTTTCGGAGCTGCGGTTTTGGTCGGAGCCGATGCTGATATTGCCGCGGTCGACATAGGGCAATGGAGCGCGCCTGCGGGTCGCGGGCAGCGTGAATCGGTCGTCTTGGACGAAGGCGAAGGCATGACGTTCGAGTTGTTCGACGATGCATTTAATGCAAATCCGGCGTCGCTTGGCGCGGCGCTTTGGGTTTTGACCGCTGTGCAGCCGGTTGATGACCAAGGGCGCGGCGAACATGGCCGGCACATTGCCATTCTTGGAGACATGCTTGAGCTTGGTCCAACAGAAATGGCCTTGCATGCGGGTATTGCGGATCATCCGGCGATGGACCTTATCGACCGTGTTGATTGCGTTGGGACCCGTATGCGGGCGCTTTACGACGCCTTGCCAGAAGAGAAGCGCGGCCGATGGGTTGAGACTGCTGAGGAGCTTGTACGCGAGGCGCATCACTTGGTGGGTGCGGGAGACGTCGTTCTGGTGAAAGGCTCGAAAGGCAGTAAAGTGAGTATAGTGGTCGACGCCTTGAAGAGGCAGGGCAAAGCGCGCAGGGCACGTGCAGAAAAGGGGCAGGAATAGATGTTGTATTGGCTGACGCTGTTTTCGGACGGAGGTGATTTATTTAATCTTTTCAGATATATCACGTTCCGCGCCGGTGGCGCGTTCATCACGGCGTTGATTTTTGGATTTCTGTTTGGCCGCCCTTTGATCAATTTGCTCAGGCGGCGGCAGAAGCACGGACAGCCAATCCGAGCGGATGGGCCTGAAAGCCATATCGAGGGCAAGGCCGGGACGCCTACGATGGGCGGTGTGCTGATTCTTGGCGCAGTTGTAACGTCGTCACTTCTTTGGGCGCGTTTGGATATTGGCTACGTTTGGCTGGTGCTCTTTGTAACGATTGCTTTCGGGGCGATCGGTTTTGTCGATGACTATCAGAAGGTCACCCGCAATTCACATGCGGGCTTTTCTGGCCGGATGCGTTTGGCGATAGGATTTGCAATTGCACTAATCGCAGGAATTTGGGCGGTTAGTTTGCACCCGGAAACGTTGCAATACCAATTGGCCATTCCAGTGGTCAGCGGCCTTTTGAACCTTGGGATCATCTTTTTGCCATTTGCGATGCTCGTCATTGTGGGGTCTGCGAACGCGGTGAACCTGACGGACGGGTTAGATGGGTTGGCGATTATGCCTGTGATGATTGCGGCGGGATCATTGGGCGTTATAGCCTACACTGTAGGGCGCACGGACTTTACGCAGTATCTGGGAATTAATTATGTGCCTGGGACTGGGGAGATACTGATCTTTACGGCCGGTTTGATTGGCGGAGGATTGGGATTCCTATGGTACAACGCCCCGCCGGCTGCTGTGTTCATGGGTGACACGGGTTCACTTGCGTTGGGTGGTGCGCTGGGCGCGATTGCGGTTGCGACGAAGCACGAAATCGTCCTTGCCATTATCGGCGGAATTTTCGTTGTCGAGGCGCTGAGCGTTATTATTCAGGTCTTGTACTTCAAGACGACGGGTAAGCGGGTATTTTTGATGGCTCCAATTCACCATCACTTTGAAAAGAAGGGATGGGCGGAGCCGCAGATCGTGATCCGATTCTGGATCATTAGTTTGATCATGGCTTTGATTGGCCTTGCGACTTTGAAAGTGCGTTGATGTTTCGTGGGGCGCTGCCCCACACCCCGAGGTATTTTGAAAGGGTGAGTTGATGGGTTTTCTGGTGAGATGGCTGGTCGCGTTTGTGCTCTTGGCGCTGACGTTCAATCCAACCGAATTCAACTATGTGCGCTGGGCATCCAACGGTTGGGAGACGCAGGCCTCGGTCATCGTACTGGCAGGCCTCGTTCTATTGGTCGCTTACGTCGTGTTTCTTACAGCGGTTTTGCGCGGGATCGGGGCGCTTGGGGTCGTGTTGGTTCTGGCTGTAGTGGGTGCGCTGGTCTGGGTTTTGATCGACTTTGGGTGGCTCTCTCTCGACAATCGGGGGGCGATGGCCTGGGTGGCGATTGTTGCGCTGTCGGTTGTGCTGGCCGTTGGAATGTACTGGGGTATTCTGTGGCGGAGAATTTCGGGCCAGATCGAAGTGGATGATGATGGGGACATGTGATCAATGATCCCTGTTCGGGGCGTTGAGGGGCGGCGCGTAGCTGTCCTTGGGCTGGGCCGAACCGGGCTCGCGGCTGCGCGTGCACTTGAAGCGGGCGGCGCTGAGGTCCTGGCGTGGGACGACGGAGAGGCTGGGCGAAGCAAGGCAGAGGCGGCGGGTCTGACGCTCACTGATTTGGGACGGACGCGGGATGTCTGGGCGGATGTGTCCGCGCTGATTGTCTCGCCCGGAATCCCGCACCATTTTCCCGAACCCAACCGTCATGTTGCCGCGGCCTTGGCGGCAGGGGTGCCGGTCGACAACGACATTGGGCTGTTCTTTCGGTCATTGGCTGTGACGGAGTGGGATCGGTATGATCAGGCACCGCGTGTTGTGGCCATCACGGGATCGAACGGGAAGTCCACGACGTCGGCACTTATTCATCATTGTCTTGAAGTCGCAGGACGCGAGAGCCAATTGGCCGGGAATATTGGGCGTGGTGTGTTGGATATCGAGCCGCCGGGCGATGGTGGGATCGTGGTTCTTGAGCTGTCGTCCTATCAGACGGAATTGGCGCGGGCGCTTACGCCGGACATTGCGGTATTTACCAATTTGACGCCTGACCATCTGGATCGGCATGGCGGGTTTGGTGGTTACTTCGCGGCGAAGCGGCGGTTGTTTTCTGAAGGTGGTCCTGATCGCGCCGTGATCGGGGTGGATGAAGTCGAAGGTCAGGTTTTGGCTGGGCAGTTGTCGGAAGCTCCTGCGGACGATCGGGTCATCCGGGTGTCTTCCGGGCGAAAGCTTGACGGGCCGGGATGGTGCGTTTTTGCGCGCAAGGGCTTCCTGGCAGAGACGCGCAAGGGTCGTCAGGTTGGGTCGATCGACCTGCGGAGCATCCGGGGATTGCCGGGCGCGCACAACCACCAGAACGCTTGTG
>CAZMRS010000078.1:0-8101 GCA_964568435.1 uncultured Boseongicola sp.
GCATCGACATGACGACGGCTTGGCGCCAGTCACGGTACGACAAGGGCGAGACGGAAGAGGAACGGACTGCTTACCTCAATTGTCCAATGACAAAGGGGCAGTACGAAGACTTTATCGATACGCTGTTGAGCTCGGAAAAAACAGAATTCAAGGAAGGTGAGACAGCTGGATACTTCGATGGCTGTTTGCCCATTGAAGTCATGGCGGAACGTGGCCGGGAGACATTAAGGTTCGGGCCAATGAAGCCTGTGGGTCTAACCAACCCTCACGCACCCGAACAAAAACCCTATGCCGTCGTTCAGCTGCGAAGAGACAACGCACTGGGAACACTATACAACATCGTAGGCTTCCAAACGAAAATGAAATACAGCGCGCAAACAGATGTGTTCCGGAAAATACCGGGATTGCAGGAAGCATCTTTCGCGCGTCTGGGCGGAATTCATCGAAATACGTTCTTGAATAGCCCGACATTGCTGGACACTGAGATGCGTCTCAAATCACGCCCAAATATCCGTTTCGCCGGACAAATCACAGGTGTGGAAGGCTACGTTGAAAGTGCTGCGATGGGATTGCTTGCGGGCAGGCTGGCGGCTGCCGAACTCCTAGGTCAATCACTTCCAGCAGTTCCTGAAACCACCGCTACCGGGGCTTTAGCGACGCATATCTCCGGCGGCGCGGACGCAAAGACCTTCCAGCCCATGAATGTGAACTTCGGCCTTTTCCCACCTGTTGACGCCAAGGGCGGACGTCGCGGCAGACGTGAGAGATACAAAGCGTATACGGATCGCGCGAAACAAGATTGGAACGCATGGCTCTCTCAAGTCGATCAGAGTCCGGTCGCCGCTCAGTAGTAACGTGGAATTGTTGTCGCAAGATTGTCCGGGATGCCGTACAATCTTCGCATGAGCGATGATGTGCACAAAGACCTTTGGAAACCTCATTCCGAAGAGGAGATCGGTGAGATTTACGCCAAATGGGCGGCATCTTACGAGGAAGACGTGGCTTCATGGGGCTATGTGACTCCGGCACGGCTGGCCATGGCTTTGCGCCAGTGCGGAGCAAATGTCGAAAAGCCCGCATTAGACTTTGGATGCGGTACAGGCTTATCGGGAATGGCTCTTAAAGCAGTTGGCTTTGAAGTCATTGACGGAACTGACATTTCGTCGGACATGCTTGAGATTGCTGAGACAAAACCCGCATATCGGCAGGTTTGGATCGGGCAACCTGGATCGATGGGCCATATTAAGCGCGGTGACTATGCGACGATTGCGGCGACAGGCGTTGTCAGCTTGGGAGCTGCCCCTCCTGAAACGTTGGACATGCTTGTTGACGCTATCGGCCCCGGCGGTTTCCTTGCGTTCAGCTACAACGACGCAACGCTGGCCGATCGTCGATATACCGACCGTTTGGATATCGCGGTACTAGCCCCGGACATCGAGCTCGTGTTTGAGGAACATGGCCCTCATCTTCCGAACAAGGGCATGAACTCAACAGTTTACGTGCTCCAGCGCACCTGAAGTATGACATTTCTCACAAGGTTCGCGCCCTCCCCAACCGGACCACTCCATCTTGGGCACGCGTATTCTGCGCTATTGGCGTTTGACATGGCCCAAGAACGCAATGGGCAATTTCTGCTTCGTGTCGAGGACATAGACCGCGCTCGGAGCAAACCAGAATGGGAAGCGCAGATTTACGACGATTTGGCCTGGCTCGGGATCACCTGGGAAAAGCCAGTACTCCGCCAATCGTCACGTCAGAACGCTTATGAGGCCGCGTTAAAACGCTTGTGGTCGGATGAACTACTTTTTGCTTGCTCGTGCAATCGCCGCGATATCCTGAGCGCTCTCACCGCACCACAGGAGGGCGATCCTCCCATCGGGCCAGATGGACCCGTTTACCCTGGCACTTGCCGGGGAAAAGATAGCGCTGCCATATCAGAGCCTCCGACGGGAGCCGCGCTTCGGTTGTCCATGGATAAAGCTGCTGAGGCAATAGTGGCGGACAGCGATCTAGGGTTCTGGGAGAAGGAATTTGGAAATGCGCGTTTCGTTGAGATCGAGCGGTCCAAATTGATAGAAAACGTTGGAGACATTGTCTTAAGCCGCAAGGACATGGGTACGAGTTACCATCTCTCTGTGGTTTTGGATGATGCGTTTCAGGGCGTAACCGATGTCGTGCGCGGCGAAGACTTGTTCGAAGCCACACAGATCCATGTGATCTTGCAACACCTTCTTGGTTTGCCGACACCCAAGTATCATCACCATCGGCTTATCCGAGACGAGACGGGCAAGAGACTTGCAAAGAGAGACGATGCGCGTGCCATCCGGAAGTACCGCGAAGACGGTTTGAAGCCTTCAGACATTCGAAAAATGGTAGGTCTGGCACCCTAGGTTTTTATTGGGCTCATGAGCTCGCGTTCATCGCCATCGAAAACGGATGTATAGAAACATGACCGTCTGTTGGTATGACACGCCGCCCCCTCTTGGTGCACGATCATAAGTATGCAATCGCGATCACAATCGACCCGCAGATCCAGTAGTTTTTGTGTGTGTCCCGATGTTTCGCCCTTGGTCCAAAAAGCCTGACGTGACCGCGACCAATAAGTCACCCGCTTGGTCTCAAGTGTCTTTTGAAGAGACTCAAGGTTCATCCATGCCATCATCAGGACTTCACCAGCTTCGGATTGCGCAATTGCGGGGATCAGGCCTTTGTCATCGAAAGTCAAAGTCGTAGGATCAAAAGGCATTCTAAAAAACCTTTGCGAATGGACAGGGTTACCCTATCTAAGGTGCTCAGGCGTTGAAGGAAACCCATGGCCGACACAGATCTCATCAAGCTTTATTCGGGGCGTATTTTAGAGCTCGCCTCAGATATTCCGTTGACAGATCGGCTGTCACGCCCGGATGCCACCATTAAAAAGCGCTCACCGCTTTGCGGCTCGTCGGTCACGGTCGATTTGGAGCTGGTGGACGGTCAAATTTCTGCTTTTGGTCAAGACGTCAAAGCTTGCGCGCTTGGACAGGCATCCGCGTCCATTTTTGCAGCTCAGGTTGTTGGGCAAAACGCGGAAGCGATTGAAAAAGCGCGAACTGAGCTGAGGGCAATGCTAAAGGAAGGCGGCCCGGCACCATCGACACCGTTTGATGGTTATGAAGTCCTGATCCCTGCCAGAGATTTCAAAAATCGCCACGATTCAATAATGCTTGTCATAGACGCAACTTTAGAGGCCGTAAAACAGGCCGCCGCGTCGGACTGCGCATAACGCTAACTCAAACAACCAAAAAAACGCCGCACACCCCAGATGGGTGGCGGCGTCAGTGGCGTATCTGGTTCGGTGATCAGCGTTCCCCGGGACAGGGGGTGTGACGGGACAGTGTCAAAGCATCGAAATTGGGGACAGGATGCATGCCGATCCACCAGACCGCAGGCAGAGGGAAATCCTAGAACAGCCCAGGCAAATTCAGCATGACAACAAAAATGGCTACAAGCGCACAAACACCTGCGAAATCCTGAGCAATCGTACCGCGATTGCGCGCAATGGTTTCTTTTAACTCTGTCATGGCTCGATCCTTTTTCGCAGGGCATGCAGCGGGCGGGCTGCTTTGTTGCTTATTTGTTCTCATTTTTCGCGAGTTCTGTAAAGAACTTTTTGAGAACATTCGCGAACAAATTAGAACTTAGGATGCTAACCCACTGAAATCATTTGGATCGCTTTATCCTGCTCCAATAGCCACAAAAGGGTTCTGGCGGCCTCACCACGCGGGCTTTCTAGCTTGGGATCCATATCGACAAGTCGTCGAGCATCTTGCTGGGCGACGGCCATCAAACCGGACTGGGTTTCGAGGTTGGCAACACGGAATTTTGGAAGCCCGGACTGCGCGGTGCCCAGCACGTCACCAGCACCACGCATCGCCAAATCCTCTTCCGCAATCCGAAAGCCATCATCCGTTTCACGCAGTATTTCGAGGCGTCTACGTGCGTTTTCGGAAAGAGGGGGCTGAAACAAGAGAAGGCAGGTCGAGCTTTCCGCGCCACGCCCTACCCGGCCGCGCAACTGATGCAGTTGCGCTAGACCAAAGTTCTCAGCACGTTCGATAATCATGATTGAGGCGTTCGGTACATTGACACCGACTTCAATCACAGTCGTTGCGACCAGACACTTTGTATCTCCCTTAACAAACGCACGCATGGCCGCGTCTTTCTGGTCGGGAGGCATCTGACCATGAACCAAGCCCACGTTACCTTCTCCGAGTTGAGCGCGCAGGTATTTGAATCGTTCCTCCGCAGACGCAAGATCGGTGACTTCACTTTCATCCACCAGCGGGCAAACCCAATAGGCCTGTCGCCCCTGCTCCATCGAGCTTTTGAGCCGATCGACGACTTCCTGAAGCCGCTCGACCGAACCAAGCGCAGTTTTGATCGGCGTACGTCCTGGCGGTTTCTCATCGAGGATCGAGACGTCCATATCTCCATACTGCGCGAGACTTAATGATCGAGGGATTGGAGTGGCGGTCATAACAAGCACGTCGGTCGCTTTTGATTTGCGCCCAAGTTCCAATCGTTGCGCAACGCCAAATCGGTGCTGTTCGTCCACCACGGCCAGACGCAAATCATTGAAAATCACGTCGCTTTGGAAAAGCGCGTGCGTTCCGACAAGCAGAGAAATATCGCCACTGGCCAATGCGGATAACTTGGCTTCGCGTTCTTTACCGGAATCTCGACCGGTCAAGAGCTCCATGACCACGCCCGCGTCCTCACAGAGTGGCTTTAGATCCAAAAAATGTTGTCGTGCGAGGATTTCAGTTGGCGCCATTAGGGCACCCTGCCCGCCAGCCTCAACCGACGCCATCATCGACATCAATGCAACCAGCGTTTTGCCTGAACCTACATCGCCTTGAAGCAGTCGATTCATGCGAAGTGGTGCGGCCATATCATCCTGAATATCCTGAATGGCGCGCATTTGTGCGTTTGTGGGTTCAAAGGGCAAAGCCGAGAGCACCTTGGACTGCAATGTGCCGTTTGCCCGAGTAACCTGACCCTTTTGTCGCCTAATCCTTCCACGAGCCAAAGCGAGCGTAAGTTGATGCGCAAATAGCTCGTCATATGCCAATCTCTGACGCGCCGGTGCGGTGTTCAATAGGTCAATCGTCGAGCGCGGATCATGCGCGCTTTGAACTGCCTCCAACCAATTGGGCCACCCCTCTTTTTCGATCAAAAGCTTGTCGCCCCACTCAGGAAGATCAGGGCACAGTGAAACCGCAGCGCGTACAGCCTTCGCCATTGTTTTCAAGGTCACGCCTTGCGTCAGCGGGTAGATGGCTTCGAACTCCGGTATTTCTAACGCACGTTCCGGGGGAACAACATAATCTGGGTGCAAAATCTGCGGTACAGTCTCAAAGCGATCGAGCTTACCAGAAATGATTCTTTCTTCGCTCACCGGGAACTGTGCCTGAAGCCACGCAGGCCGAGCGTGAAAATAAACAATCTGCAGAGCTGTGGTACCGTCAGTGACATCAATCCGGTAGGGCCGGCTCTTTGATCTTGGTGCAACATGACGCTCCACACGCACCCTCACAGTGGCAATCGCGTTGGTTGGTATGTCCGCCACAGATGTTCTCGGTCGTCGGTCGTTGACGGCCGTGGGAAGCGCGAAAACGAGGTCTTTTGGAACTCCAATTCCTATCTGCGAAAGTAGTTTGGCTGTCTTTGGGCCAACACCGGGCAGTGTCTCGAGTTTGGCAAAAAGTGGATAAAGGAGTTCGGGGCGCCCGGTCATACGTCTTCGATCATTGCAAGCCACGCGTCTTCGTCGATGGTCGGCACGCCCAAATTGGCGGCCTTTTTGGCTTTGGAACCCGCGCCCGGTCCAGCGACCAAAATATCCGTCTTGCTAGAAACCGAACCAGAGACTTTAGCTCCCAACGCTTCCGCTCGTGCCTTGGCTTCAGCGCGCGTCATTTTTTCGAGTGTTCCAGTGAAGACAACAGTTTTACCTGCGACAGCACTGTCAGAAGATGCTGGTGCTTCGACAGTCTGCACGTCGAGTTCTTCGATCAAACGATCGATTGAGGCGCGTTCTGACGCTTGATGAAATGTCATGACAAGTGACGTCGCCATGACCGGGCCAACTCCGTCTATAGCATTCAGATCTTCCCAATACGCGCCTTCCCTGGCTGACGCTTCCACCATCGCTTGTTCAAATTCCGGCCACGTCCCGTAGTGGCGCGCAAGGAGTGCCGCGCTTGTTTCGCCAACATGCCGGATCCCTAAAGCATAAATGACGCGGTTAAGTGGAATGGAACGCTTTTCGTCAATCGCAGCGAACAGGTTATCCGCTGACTTTTGCCCCCAACCTTCACGGGCTTTTAGCTGCTGCAATCCAGATCCAAACTTTTCTTTTAGCCTGAAAATGTCGGCAGGCTCCTTAATCCAACCGTCGTTAAAAAACTGCTCTACCTGTTTTGCGCCAAGACCCTCGATGTCAAAAGCGGCACGAGACACAAAGTGTTTCAGCCGCTCCACAACTTGTGCGGGACAGATAATCCCGCCAACGCATCGCCGCACGGCGTCTCCCGGCTCCCGAATTGCGTCGCTTCCACACTCTGGACAAACAACGGGCATTTCATATGGCTCAGAATGTTTTAGGCGTTTCGTCAGATCAACATCTGCAACCTTCGGAATGACGTCTCCAGCCCGATAAACTTGAACCCAATCTCCAACCCTGATGTCTTTGCCGTCACGAATGTCTTTGCCGTTCGAGTCCCGTCCTGCGATATAGTCCTCGTTGTGAAGGGTCGCGTTGGACACCACGACTCCACCAACCGTCACCGGAAGGAGCCGTGCAACCGGGCTGAGCGCTCCGGTTCGCCCAACCTGGATGTCGATCGCCTCCAGTCTTGTCCAAGCAAGCTCTGCCGCGAACTTATGCGCGACCGCCCAGCGTGGCGTCGTCGATCTGAAGCCCAGACGCCGCTGCAATCCGAGATCGTTTACTTTGTAAACGACACCATCAATGTCGTATCCTAAGGTGGCGCGCTGTGCCTCAATACGCGCATAATGTGCAAGGATTTCGTCCGTTGAATTGCAAAGAGCTGTCAGAGGGTTCGTGGCAAAGCCCAAACTCGACAGGCGCTCAATCGCTCCGATCTGGGTGTCGGACAAAGGCTCTGACACACTTCCCCATGCATAGGCGAAGAACTTCAAAGGACGTTCTGCGGTTATGGAAGGATCGAGCTGTCTGAGCGACCCCGCTGCTGCGTTTCTCGGATTGGCGAAAGTTTTTGCTCCGGTTTCCGCTTGCTTTCGGTTTAACTGCTCGAAATCAGCGTGCGCCATGTAGACTTCGCCTCTGACCTCCAAAACCTCGGGGGCACCAGTAAGACTTTCGGGAACATCGTCGAGAGTCTTTGCGTTGGCAGTGACGTTTTCGCCTGTTTTGCCGTCGCCGCGAGTTGCTGCGTAAACAAGCTTGCCTGCTTCATATCTCAAGGAAAGAGAGAGCCCGTCAATTTTGGGTTCTGCTGTATACGTCACTCTCTCAGAAGTCAGTCCAAGATACTTTTTGATCGACGATTCAAAATCAACGACGTCTTCCGCAGAAAACGCGTTTCCAAGCGAAAGCATCGGAACAGAGTGCTCGATCTTCTGGAATGTCGATGACGGCTCTGACCCAACCCGCGACGATGGAGTGTCGTCTCTGACCAAGTGCGGGAAACGAGCTTCGATTTCGAGATTGCGCGCCTTAAGCGCATCGTACTCAGCGTCCGAAATCGTTGGAGCGTCGTCCCGATGATAGTCAGTATTTGCCTGATTGAGGGCGTGCGATAGACGCTTAAGCTCTTCTTTTGCTTGCGCCTCCGTAAGTTCGCCAACTTCTCCATTCGCAGGCATTCATCGCTCCCTTATCCAGTGTCACATGGATAAGTTCCGCGAAAACGAAGGTCCAGACAAACGTGAGGTGCTAGGCGCTCGCTGCGACGGCTTCCGGTTCTGAAGGCACAGCTTCTGGATCACGCAGCACGTAACCTCGCCCCCAGACAGTTTCGATGTAATTGTCGCCTTCGGTTGCTTCGGCCAGTTTCTTACGGAGCTTGCAAATGAA
>CAZMRS010000079.1:0-8033 GCA_964568435.1 uncultured Boseongicola sp.
CACCTGAGCTACTCCGCCAAGAGCGAGGGCTAGGTAGAACCTTGTGAGAAAACCGTCAAGGGGCCTTTGATGCCTTTCTTGCGGATTTCTTTGTGGGGCTCAAAGGACTCGGGACAGGAACGCGCGGGTGCGCTCCTCTTTCGGGTTCCCGAAGAACTGTTCGGGCGGACCTTCTTCCAAAATGAGACCCTCGTGGAGGAAGCAGACTTTGTCGGCAAGCTCGCGTGCAAAGCCCATTTCGTGGGTGGCGAGGACCATGGTCATGCCCGTCGCGCGGAGTTGGCGCAGGACGTCGAGCACCTCCCCCACAAGTTCAGGGTCCAGCGCGCTGGTGATTTCGT
The DNA here is from genome assembly GCA_964568435.1 of uncultured Boseongicola sp. Lineage (GTDB taxonomy): Bacteria > Pseudomonadota > Alphaproteobacteria > Rhodobacterales > Rhodobacteraceae > Boseongicola. The sequence continues at coordinate 342 of CAZMRS010000079.1, forward strand.
CAAACAGCATGATCTCGGGCTTCATGGCGAGCGCCCGCACGATGGCCACGCGTTGCTGTTGACCGCCCGACAGTTGGTCGGGGTAATGGCCCATACGGTCGGCTAGGCCAAAGCGCGTGAACAGGTCCGTGACCTCTGGCAGAAGTTGATCCCGCGTTTTGCCGTGGACGCGTCGTGGCGCGAGCATGACATTTTCGACCGCCGTCATATGGGGGAAAAGATTGAAGCTTTGGAACACGATGCCGATGCGCTGGCGGACGGGCTGAGGATCAAGACCGGGTTCGGAAATGTCGGTACCGTCCAGCAGGATCATGCCGTCGTCGATAGGCTCGAGCAGGTTCATGCACCGGAGCAGCGTGGATTTGCCGGATCCGGATGCGCCGATGAGGCAAACCATTTCACCTTCGGCAATGGACAGGTCGATTCCCCGGCAGACGAAGTTGTCGCCAAAGCTTTTGGTGATCGCTTGCAGTTCGAGTTTGGCCATCAGCTGCGCGCCTTGGCCTGTTTGTTCATCAGGTAATCGGCATAGCGGGTTGCCGGCACAGTGATGGCGAGGAAGATCAGGGCCGCACCGACGTAAGGAGTGAAGTTTGCCAGAAGCGATTTATAGACGCCTGCTTGTCGGAAGATCTCGACGGGACCGATGAAGCTGAGGAGTGCCACGTCTTTCTGGAGCGCTATGAAGAGGTTCATATTTGCTGGCACGACCCGGCGGATGGCTTGCGGGAGTATCACAAAGCGCATCGTGTCAGCGTGGCCGAGGCCGAGCGATGCAGCGGCGGCGCGTTGGCTTTGGTGGATACTTTCGATGCCGGAGCGCAAGACTTCAGCGACATAGGCCGCGTAGGTCAGGACCAAGGCGACCGTGCCCCAGATGTAAGGCGAGTTCCATGGGCGCGGCAGGCCGAGGCCGGGGATACCGAAGCCAATCAGGTAGATCACCAGGATCACCGGCACGCCTCGGAAAATATCGGTGTAAAGGATGCCGAACAGGCGCACGGGGTAGAGCGCCGGAGAGCGCGCATCCCGGCAAAGAGCGATCAGCAAGCCCAGCAGAAAGATTAGCGGCGCGGACCACGCGAAGATGGCAACGTCGAGAAGGAAGGCTTCGAGCAGGCCTGGAAAGGTGCGCGCGAAAACGTCACCGTTGAAGAAGCTCTTTTTCACGGCCTCCCACCCCGGCGCGAGCGGGATCAGAATGATGAGCGCCAAAATGACAGCCGCAGTCGATGACGCGGCCACGACGAGTGACCGTTTGCGAATACGTGCCTCATAGGCTTGCCGTCGAGTCAGGCCCGGGCGGGATGCGTCCGGACCTGTCATGGGTGTATCTGCCATTTATTCGATGACCGGAACGCCTGTTGCTTCGGCCAGCCATTCGGCTTCGATGGCGGCGAGTGTTCCGTCAGCGGTCAGTTCTTCAATAGCTGCGTCTACGCATTCCTTCAGGGCGCTGCCATCTTCCATGAGAAGTCCGAACTGATCCGGGTTTTCGCTGCGCTCTGGCGGGAACTGGCCGAGCACGACACCGTCGTCCATGAGGACAGCGGCCGTGAAGAGCGCTGTTGGAAGATCCATAAGCGCTGCATCGACTTGATTGGCCTTCATTGCTTCGACCACATCGGCGTTGTCACCGTAAAGAAGCGGGTCGGCGTCAGGCTGGACGACTTCTGCAAGCATCGGTACGGCCGTGGTCGAGGCATGGGCGCCCCAAAGTAGCGTTTTGAGTGAGGCGAGCGTCGCTTCGGCACCGCCTTCCACAACGGGAGCTCGGGTAATCACGGCCATGGCTGCGGAGTAGTAGGGCAGCGAGAAATCCACGACTTCTTCACGTTCAGCCGTGATGGAAAACTGCTGGAGGTTGAAGTCGAAGTCTTTGGCACCGGGCTGGATGGCCTGGTCGAAGGACGAGCGCACCCATTCCACCTGCCCGTCTTCAAAGCCCATCCGGTTGGCGACGGCGTAGGCGACAGCGGCCTCGAAACCAGCTTTGGATTCCGGTGCGTCGTCCATGACCCAAGGGTAGTAGGCCGGGTTGCCGGTCGCGATGGTCAAAACGCCGTCTTTCAATGTTTTGCCGGCGGCGCAGTGGCCACCGGCGAGGGCCACGCCGGCAGTGGCCAGAAGGGCGACGACTGAGGTTGACATGAGTTTCATAAGTTTCTCCCCAAAGAAATTGTCTTTGGAGAGAGCATGGCGCGTACAACGGAATTGTCCAGACCTTGCGGCCCCGTCCGTGCTGACCTTATTCGCGGTCGCGCAATATATGCGCAGGACGGGCGGCAAGTGGGCCCCAGGCAAAGGCCAATCCTGCAAGCAGTGTGGCAACAACGCCGCCCGAGACGATCAGCAGGGCAGAAACCGGTTCGAAAGAGTAGTCCGTGTCCATCACAAAGGTCATGACCGCCCAACCGGCGAAGCCCCCTGCCCCGATAGCGACAACGCCCGCCGCGACACCAAGGAGCGCCGATCGGAGCGCAAAGCTTGTCAAGATCGTGCGTCGCGTCGCGCCAAGGGTTTTCAGGATTGCCGCCTCGTAGGTGCGGGCGCGGACACCCGCGGCGGCGGCTCCGATGAGAACGATGCCACCGGTGACGAGCGTGGCGAGTGCGCCGTAAGTGATGGCGGCAGCAATACCTGCCAGCACGTCGCTGACGAGTTCGATCGCATCCTTCACGCGAATCGCTGTTATGTTGGGATACGCATTTGACACTTCGCGCAGGATCGCGCCTTCCGCCTCAGCGTCTGCGTAAACAGTCGCGATGTGGCTGTGAGGTGCCCCCTGAAGTGCGGAAGGATTCATGGACATGATGAAACCGATACCCGCCGTCGAGAAGTCGACTTCGCGCAAGCTGGTGATCTCGGCCTCAATATCGCGGCCGAGGATATTGACGGTGATCTCGTCACCCAGCTCCAGACCCATTTCGAGCGCTTCTTCGGTTGCAAAACTAACCTGCGCGGGGCCGGAGTAGTCCTCGGGCCACCATTCGCCGTGAGTGATGACGGCTTCCTCGGGCGGTGCCGCGGAATAGGTCACACCACGGTCCCCATGCAGAACCCAGTGGTCGCCAGCCGTTTCGGCGGCGGGGCGGCCATTGATTTCGGTGATGATGCCACGAAGCATTGGGGCACTTTCGACGGCTTTTACCGCAGGGTTGGCTTCGAGCCGGCTGCGGAAATCGTCGAGCTGGTCGGGCTGGATGTCGACCATGAAGAAAGACGGCGCAATCTCAGGCAGATCACGGTCGATAGCGCTGCGCAGGTTGGTGTCGATCTGCCCGACGGCGGCAAGGACTGTCAGACCAAGGCCCAATGACAGCACGACCGATGCCGCTTCCCCGCCTGGACCACCAACGGAGCCCAGCGCAAGGCGGGAGGCGCTGCGGCCCCGGAACAGCCGTGCGCGGGCCGCTCGACGTGAGAGAGCGCGGGCTGCCCATGCTGCGACGACAAGGACGATGAACGACGCCAGCAGACCGCCAGCAGACCAGAGCGTAAGTGTGAAGAGGCCCGAGAATTGGGCTGCGAGGCCGACCAGCACTGTGAACAGCAAAGCCGTCAAAAGGAGCCAACGTACGCGAGGCAAGGCTGTGGAGGCGTCTGCGCCTCCACGGAAGAGCGCAGCGGCGCGGACGTTTTCGGTTTTGGCAAGCGGCCAAATGGTGAAAATGAGCGCGGCCAGAAGGCCATACAGGCCAGCTTCGGCCAAGGGGCCAAGGTAAAGGCCAACTTCGGCGGGGACCGGCAAACGTGCTTCGATCATCGGCGCAAAGAGGATCGGAACCACAGCGCCCAATGCGAGCCCGATCGCAAGACCGACCAGTGTCAGAACACCTATCTGGATGAAGTAGCTGAGAAAGATGGTTTTGCTGTCAGCTCCAAGGGTTTTGAGAGTCGCGATGACTTCGGTTTTTTCAGACAGGTAGGCCCGCACAGCGGACGACACCCCTACCCCGCCCACAGCGAGGCCTGCGAGGCCCACAAGGACAAGGAAGGCTCCCAGACGGTCAACAAACTCTGAGACACCAGGAGCGCCGTTACGGCGGTCCTGCCAGCGTGCGCCTGTAATGGCCTCCTCGGCCTCGGCAGATAGTGCCGAGAGATCTGCCTCGGGTGCCAGACGCAGCTTGTACTGGGAGTCGAACAGTGTGCCGGGCTGGATGAGACCACTGTCCGCGAGCGCGTCGGTGCGGACCATTGTGCGGGGACCGAGAGCAAAGCCCGCCGCTGCGCTATCAGGTTCCCGCGTGATCCATGCGGTCAAACGGAAGGTTTGCTCACCAAGACGGAAGGTTTCGCCAGTTTCAATTCCAAGTCGGGCAACCAAAACCGGGTCCATCACGGCGCCCGGTATCCCATTTTCGACTGCAAATGCGGTCTCGAGCGGGATCGCGGGTTCAAGCGTGACCTCTCCGTAGATCGGATAGTTGGCGTCCACGCCTTTGACTTGCGTCAGGCCGCGTTCGGCGCGCTCGCCTTCCCCGAACACAGCAAGCGAGCGGAAGTCGACAACTTCGGACACTTCGAGCGCGTTTGCGTCAAGCCACGCCCGCTCCGCCTCATCCGCAAAGCGGTAGGTGAGCGATATCGCGGCGTCTCCGCCAAGGATCACGGCACCCTCGCGGTCGAGACCGTTTTGTATGCTTTCTCTGACGCTGCCGACGGCAGCAATGGCCGCGACGCCCAGCGCGAGACACGCCAGAAAGACGCGAAAACCTTTGAGCCCGCCGCGCAGTTCGCGACGAGCAATACGCGTGGCGATAGAAAGGCTCATTCGGCGGCCTCGGCTTGGGTTTCTGGGGCGAGTTGACCGTCGGCCAACCGGATCACGCGGTCGCATCTTGCAGCGAGTTCGGGCGCGTGTGTCACAAGAACAAGCGTTGACCCGTGACGGTCACGCAGATCGAACAGAAGATCCATGATCGTTTGCCCCGTCATTCCGTCGAGGTTTCCGGTCGGTTCGTCGGCAAGCAGAATGTCGGGCCGAGGCGCTGCAGCACGCGCAAGCGCCACGCGTTGCTGTTCACCGCCCGACATCTGCGCCGGGTAGTGGTGGAGCCGGTCGCCGAGACCGACAGCCTTAAGTTCTGCCTCTGCACGGTCGAATGCGTCATCTGCGCCGGCCAATTCCAGCGGGGTTGCCACGTTTTCCAAAGCCGTCATTGTCGGAATGAGGTGGAAAGACTGGAACACCACGCCCATATGACCCCTGCGGAAACGAGCCAACGCGTCTTCGCCAAGTTGGGTCAGGTCGCGGCCAAGGGCCGAGACTGTCCCGGTGGTTGCGCGTTCAAGACCGCCAAGGAGCATAAGGAGTGAAGACTTGCCCGAACCAGACGGACCAATGAGACCCACCGTTTCCCCGCGTGCAATGTCCAGCGTTATGCCCTTCAGGATATCGACGCGGCCTGCGTTTCCATCGAGAGATAGCGTTGCGTCTTTTAGGGACAAAATGGCGTCCGCCATGACAAAGGCTCCGTTCGCTGCCGTTCAAGTGGCATATGGGGTGATACGGACGATCCGCAATGCCGGATTTCTTCTGTTTGCAAGTGTCGGGCTGGCTTCCGCCAATCCGGTCACGGTTGCCGCCTTTGGCGATAGCCTGACGCAAGGGTTCGGTTTGGTTGCGGAACAAGGGTTTGTGCCGCAGCTTCAGGGGTGGCTGAACGATGCAGGTGCTGAGGTTTCGGTTATCAACGCGGGCGTCTCAGGCGACACCACCGCCGGAGGGTTGAGCCGAATTGAGTGGACGCTGACGCCTGAGGTAGATGCGATCATCGTCGCGCTTGGTGGGAATGACTTGTTGCGCGGTGTGGACCCGGCGTCGAGTCGATCGAATCTGGAAGGTATACTGCAGATCGCAACCGAGCAGGGCTTGGATGTGCTTTTGGTGGGAATGGAGGCTCCGTCCAACTTTGGGGCCGACTTCAAGGCGGCCTTTGATGCTATGTATCCAGAATTATCCGAGGCCTATGGGACGCTCTACCACCCGAACTTTCTCCGGGCTTTGAGCGAACAATCGGACAGGGCCGAGACTTTGCGGCTCTACATGCAGGGCGACGGAATACATCCAAACGCGGACGGCGTGGCTTTGATTGTGGACGATCTTGGGCCCTCGGTGCTCGAGTTGGTGGAGCGCGCGGCGTCGAAGTAAGCCCCTTGTCTTTCCCCGGCCCTTTGCGATGATCGGCTCAATTGAAACGCCGAGAGTGGAATATGGCTAAATCCGTCGATTTGAATTCCGACATGGGCGAGGGTTTTGGGGCGTGGAGCATGGGCGACGATGCCCAGCTTCTGCAAACGGTCACTTCTGCAAACATCGCTTGCGGATTCCATGCCGGTGATGCGGATACGATGGCAGCAACCATGGCTCTGGCCGTGAAACACGATGTGGGGATCGGGGCGCATCCCGGTTTCAATGATCTTCAGGGTTTCGGCCGGCGGCGCATGGACGTTCCCTTTTCGACTTTAGCTAATCAGGTGAAATATCAACTTGGCGCGGCGCGGGGCATGGCTGCATCGGTTGGAGGTCAGGTCCGTCACCTCAAACTGCACGGAGCGCTGGCAAATATGGCGTCAACGGATGCCGACATGGCGCGCGCTTGTTATGAGGCCGCGCTGGAGGTCGACCCTGAGATTATCATCATGGGGCTTGCAGGCACAGTGATGGAAACGGTTGTCTCGGAGTTAGCCTGCAAGTGGGCGGGCGAGATTTTTGCCGACAGGGCCTACAACGCTGATGGCACATTGGTAGACCGACGCCTGCCTGGCGCAATGATCCACGACGGAGATGAGGCCGCCGACCGGATGTGCGCAATGGTCGAGGCAGGTGCGATCCTGACAGAAGACGGCGGTCGAATTGACACGCGCATTGACACGATTTGCGTTCACGGGGACAGCTCTGAAGCGGTTTTGATGGCTAAAACCGTTCGGGCAGGTCTGGAAGCGTCGGGGATTGTCGTGGAGGCGTTCAGCGGCGCGCGGCTTTAGGCGGCGCGCGCGATTGTCAACTCTGCGATCATTGTCTGGATGCGCTCGGATTGAACACCGGTGAACTGAGCAAAGTCGAGATCGTCTTCCAGTTCTGCAAATTCTGCAGGTGACAGTGCCGCGATGGCTTCCAATAAGGCACGCGCGTCCAACGGGCCAAAAGCCAGCTTGTCTTGCACAGTTTTACGGAAGTCTTCTTGCATGTCGAACATGACACATCTCACTCGTACTAAGTCACACTTCCACCCAACGCGTTAACTTTAGCGTAAGGTCTCGGATTTTTCCATGGTGGGATCGGGGCAATACCGCGACTCGGCGAAAACAGAGTGTTTCCAAGATTTGGGGCAAGGACCAAGATCATCAACGGATTTTGCGATTTGCGCCCAATTTTCGCCGCAACACAGTGGGAGAACAATGTCGTGCTGTGTGTTGGCGCGGTTAAGTGACGAGTAAGAACATGATGTTCCGCAATTCCATTCTGCGTGCTTCGGCCGCTGACATTCAGACCTACCTTTACTTTATTGTTTCCACAGGGCTATTCCAGACATATTCTGGATGGGTCGCGGATGGTCGCCAAAATCCGATGGTCACACCATCGAAGCGGAAAGAGCCCACGTCACGGACTGAACTGGTGCGCATCTTCGATCTCGCGCCGACGCCATAAATACACGCATCTCTAATGAAAAAGGCCGCCCGGGT
>CAZMRS010000080.1:0-7985 GCA_964568435.1 uncultured Boseongicola sp.
CCTTCGAAGAGTGGCGTGGAAAGATATCGCTCGCCTGTATCCGGCCACATGAACAGGATCACTGATCCTTCCGGGGCGCTTTCGGCAACTTTCATCGACACGGCAAACGTAGACCCACCCGAGACGCCCGTCAGAATACCTTCCTCGGCGGCAAGGCGTTTCGCCCATGTAATGCCGTCTGGGCCGCTGACGGGGATCAACTCATCATAATAGTCTCCGTCGATCGCTTCTTGCAGAACGTAAGGAATGAAGTTCGGGGTCCATCCCTGAATGGGATGCGGCTCCCAAGCCGGGTGGCCGCTTGCAGGCGCGTTTGTGCCAGTGCGCTCCTGAGCCGTTCCAGAGCCTACGAGAGCAGCATTTGCCGGCTCGGTCAGGATGATCTTGGTGTCAGGGCGTTCCTTGCGCAGAACGCGCGACACGCCTGAAACAGTCCCGCCTGTGCCGTAGCCGGTGACAAAGTAATCCAGACGTTCGCCTGCAAAGTCAGCCACAATCTCGCGGCCTGTCGTTGACTCGTGGATGTCCGCGTTGTCCGCAGTCTCGAACTGGCTCGCAAGGAACCAGTCGTTCTTTTCAGCCAGTTCGACCGCTTTGTCATACATTCCCGTCGCTTTCTGAGCAGCAGGTGTCAAAACGACCTTTGCGCCAAGAAATCGCATGAGACGGCGCCGTTCCACCGAGAAGCTTTCGGCCATCAAGATAACAAGCGGGTAACCCTTGGCAGCACACACCATGGCAAGGCCAATGCCAGTGTTGCCGGACGTCGCCTCGACCACGGTTTGTCCAGGCTTCAAACGTCCGTCTTTTTCGGCGGCTTCGATGATTGAGAGTGCGAGGCGATCCTTCACGGACCCCGCAGGATTAAACGCTTCGAACTTCACATAGATCGTGGCGTTCTTCGGCCCGATCCGGTTGATGCGAACCACTGGTGTGTCGCCAATCGTGTCCACAATCGACTCATATCGCACGCCGCGACCGTTGGTTTGACGCGATGCCATGATGTTCCCCCTTCGTGCAGAAATTGCGTCTTCAAGACTGGCGATCTTAAGGGGGACCTGCAAGTGTTAGAAACAAAAAAGCAAAAATGCCGGAAAATTCGGGCACTTGCAGTGAGACTATTCTAAAAAAGGCTATTCGCCGGGACAGCCGTTCAGGATCTGGTCCATCGTCAGCGCGGGTTGATCGCACCCAGCTTCACCGACAATCTTGGCTGGCACGCCGGCAACTGTTTTGCACGGCGGCACTTCTTCCAACACTACTGATCCCGCAGCAATCCGCGAGCACGAGCCGACCCGAATATTACCAAGCACGTGCGCACCCGCGCCGATCAAAACGCCATTGCCGATCTTCGGATGGCGGTCGTCATCTTCTTTGCCTGTGCCGCCCAAAGTGACGGAATGCAGCATCGAAACATTGTCGCCAACAACAGCCGTTTCGCCAATAACGATGGAATGTGCGTGGTCGATCATCAGGCCTTTGCCAATCTTGGCAGCCGGATGGATGTCGATCCCAAAGACTTCGCTGACACGGGCCTGAATAAGGTAGGAAATATCGCGACGGTTCTGATGCCAAAGCCAGTGGCCAACCCGATACGCCTGGACAGCCTGGAATCCTTTGAAGAACAACAGCGGCTGCATCAGGCGGTGGCACGCCGGATCGCGTTCGAAGATTGCAACAAGATCAGCGCGGGCGGCTTCGCCCAACTCTGGCGCAGCCATATAAGCTTCATCAGCGATTTCGCGAAGGATTTGCGCCGACATCTCGTCTGACGAAAGTTTCATCGCAATACGATAGCTGAGCGCGCGTTCAAGCGTGGCGTGGTGCAAGATACTGGAATGCACCAGTCCACCAATCAAAGGCTCATTTATGACAGCCGTCTGCGCGTCCTGACTGATCTGATGCCAGACGGGATCCACTGAAAGGGGTTTACGCTGCTGCTCGGCCATGGCCAAATCCTTCTTACTGTCACGCGCCGTTTACACCATATAGCGCCCCAGACGGTAGCAAAAAAGACCCTTAGGCCAAAAAAAGATATGGCGCGCCATGACTGAAGACGAAGCAAAAGTTGTTTTGAAAGAAGAACTTAAAGAACTCGATCGCGAAGACAATCTGGGGCTCTCCGATCAGAAAACCGTGACACTGGATCAACAGTCTGTTGGCCGTTTAAGCCGTATGGACGCCATGCAACGACAGGCCATGGCGCAAGCTACAGCCCGTCGCCGAGCAGCACGTCGACAAAGGATCGAACTGGCACTCCAGCGTATTAATGAAGGCGAGTTTGGCTATTGTCTGGATTGCGGGGACGATATCGCACCTGGTCGGATCGCTCTCGATCCAACCGTAACGCTGTGCATGTCTTGCGCGACGGGTTAGGCAGACTTACGCCCGCGGCAACGTCAATTCCGCAAAATGAACGGCAAGACGAAGTGTCCCGGACCCAGTGAAATCACCACCTGTTGCCGTCAGAATAATGTCTGTGTCCGAGTAATACGTTAGTGGATTTCCGGTCAGCCCTCGCGCCCAAGCGCCTTGCGTCACACCAATGCCACTTCCATAACGGTTCGAGCTTCCTGTAACGCCGATCTCAATGCTCGCAGGTCCGCTTAGGTCTGACAAAACGCGCCCGGTCACTCCATAGACAACCGTGTTTGCCGGAATCAGGCCGGTCACCACACTCGCCGCACCTGCGCTGACCGTGTGATCGACCTCTATCGTTCTCTGGACGAACCCGGCACCGTTGGCCGAAAATGCTCCGCCCCCAGGGATCCACTCAACCCCATCAAAAGTGACCGAAACACCGGTGTCCAGCCGCCACGCGCGCCATCCCACGATCGGCGTCACAAACAACCAGCCGCCGTTTACAAAAACAGCGAGTTTCCCTTCCTTGCCTGCCCAAGCGTCCGTCGCACCTGTCCCAATAGAATAGACGGAACCGGCCGCAGGCGATGCAGGTGGAAAATTAGCGTCGACGCCTGCCAAAGAAATCTGCGACACCGCATCAAGAATTTCGAATGCCGTGTTCACCGTAACATGCTTTTGCGCCTGTGCAGCCTGCACAAGTGGCAACGCAAATTGAGATGTCTCAGTCATTGAATTTTACCTTTCCGAAAGGACCCGGCCCAAAGCGATCCGAGATTTGAGCGACTTCAAATGAAATGCCCACAGTTACTCCGTCGGCCAACTGATCATCCGCCGTGTATATCCACTGCGGCGACACCACCGTCGTTTCACGGCGCACCACCCCGCCAGCGACAACGCGGACGGTATAGGCCTCCGTCGCCTCACCGAGTGGAACGTCGGCAACGCCCCAAAGGTCGCCATCAACGCGTGATTGGCGTGTCCAATTCAGAACGACGTCGCCGTTAACTTGCTGCAGAGCGCTAAGATGGACTGGTCTATAGGGCCTAAGTCCCGCGCCATTCGAAGCATGAGAAATTTGTCTAAAGGACGGATGATCCACGGGCTTTGAAAATGGGCCGAAACGATACTCTCGTATTGCGTCGCGCTGCGATGGGGTGCGGTTCAAAGGCGTCACAGCCTCGTCCAAGATGACGACCGTCGAACCCACTGGCCAAACGTCCGGAACAAAGGCGTCGGTTCCTCGTTGGCCGCGCAGGCGCATCGATAACGCCCAAGTGTCGAGCCCTACAAGCTCCACGTCACGAAACTGAAACAGCTCCCATGCACCGGTAACAGCATTCCCGACAGCTGCAAGATTTCCACCACTGAGCAGCGCATTGTCCGAGATACTCGAAAGAGAGCCTGCTGAAAACGCCACGGTCAAAGGATCGCCGCGATCAAACGACCCCGACGTGGCAAACCGTAGCTCCGAAAGTGTCTGGCCGATCATCGCCGGGCGCTCCAACCGCCCCTCAATCCGCCAAGTCTCGCCGGTGCTTGATCCGTAAACCGCCGCGCTACCGGGCCACGGTTCGGCGGTCGCAGCCACCCAAACGGCATCCGGGTTCTCATCACCCCGAAGAAGCGGGAGATTCATCGTGACTGGCCAAACCGGCAGCGGCGCGACAACCGGGGGAACTGGAACGATCTCTTCCTCGGCTACCGGTCGGTCGTAGACTTCAGACATCACGCGGGTTGCCTCGACAGTTTTGGCTCCCGCGTCCTCGATACGGTCGACCCGAAACAGACCCGACACATCGGGCGTGTCCAACTCGATGACCTGTCCGGCCACCACATCGCACGATGGTGGCACCGAAAAACTGGCTGTGTCTTGCGCCACGCGAGCCTCCGACAACCAGCGATCCGTGGTGACAGCGCTCTCGGACTGCGTAAGCACCATTGCAACCTCGCTACTTGCAACCGAGGCTTCCGAGCTGTCGGGAAACACGCTCTCGTGGGTGCGTGCTTCGTATGATCCGTCCGCTTCGATGAAATTCAGCCGAACGCGGCCAGGCAACTCGACGCCAGACTGCCGCGTCTCCGTTACGCGACCCATCTCGCCAGCATCAACCAAGTCGTCTTCAGTTAGAACGACGCCCGCTCTGCCAAGCCGGTTCCGAAACACAAGATGACCGTCTCGCTCCACAACGTCCACGCCGGCCGCCAACAATACCGGCTGCAATGCGCTCCGCGCATCTTCACCACCGTCCAATCTGTACCCTCGAACAGTTCCGTAGAGCGCGCTCGTATCGACGTCTTTCACACCTGCCCGTGCACATAACTCACGCACCACACCCGCCAAAGACCGCGAAGAAACACGTCCCGACAACCAATGCCCGCGCGCGTAGTTTTCACCGTCGCTCCAAAGTGTGGAATTGCCGGGGAACTGCGGATACGGCCGCGTGTCCCAAGCCCAAACGAACATTCGCGCGGTATCGACCATTTGACCTTGGTACGCGGCAGAGGTCGGGTTATTTTCACCGTCCGCCCAGAACTCCGCCAACGCTCGCAGGTACTGCATCTGCATCAGGTCGTCTCGCGCACCATTCGAAAACTTCGGCAGCGCACTTTCCGATGACTTTGGATCAAGGAACTTGTTGGGCTGGTTCGTGCCTTTATCTATGGCCGAGCAACCCACCTCTGTGAACCAAAATGGCTTCGAGCCAGGCACCCAAGCGGTTGAAGTCGCTTCCCGAACGCCTCCAATTCGGTTGTGGTGCGTATTCGACCACCATCCCTTCAGATCCTTGTACCGAAACACCCAAGGCTCACCATAAGCCCCGTCCTCAATGGGCGTACGCATCTGCAAAGCTTCAGACGATGCGTTTCGATAGTACCAGTCAAACCCCTCGCCTCCAGCGATGTTCGCCTTCAGGTACTGAGGGTTGTAGATGGCTCCCCAAGAAACATCCGCATGCTCGTCGCCATCACGCCAATCGCTGACCGGCATGTAATTGTCGATGCCAACGAAATCGATCGCATAGCTCGACCACAATGGGTCAAGGTGGAAGAACACATCGCCCGAACCGTCTTGCGGCTGATACCCAAAATACTCTGACCAATCCGCCGCATAACCAATCTTCACATCCGGCCCCAGGATCGCCCTTACTTCGTCGGCAAGGGCAACCATCTCATCAACAGCCGGAAAACTGTTGTTCGGCCCCCTGATCTGGGTAAGTCCTCGCATTTCCGAGCCGATGCAAAACGCATCCAACCCACCGGCGACCGCACAAAGCGTCGCGTAGTGCAGAATGAATCGGCGGTAAGAAAACCCGTCCGTTCCGGTGAACAGAACGCGCTCGCCGTCCGCCACAAAATCAGCCGCCGTTGCGGTTCCAAAAAAAGCTTCAACTTCTGCCAATGCAGCCGCTGTGCCATCCGTCGAACCATCAACTCCAGGCGCAAGTGATGTCGTAATCCGCCCGCGCCATGGCAAAACAGGTTGCCCGACGTTACCCGTCCATGGGTCAACCAGATCATTGTCCTGCTGCTGCTCCATCAAGATAAACGGATAAAACATCACCGCCTGCCCGGCATTCGCCGAGGCACGGATGGCTTCAACTACGGATGCATCCGACGGCGTTCCACCATAGACAGGACGGTCTGCCTCAAAAGGCACAGTTTCAGCGACCGCACGAGAGACCCCGGAAACTTCCCAAGGCATTCCCACACCGTCATTGGCCGTCTGCTCGACCTTCGGCTTTATGTCGCATTGGCCGGCACGCAGATCATTCCCGAACCACGAAACGATCAGAGACGCCGCGCCGCAGGCGGGCAGCTCTTCCACCAAAGCTTCCAAAGACGTCTGGAAATCCGTTTCACCCGAAGGCGAATTGACGTTTGCCGACCGGACGCGCCCCTGCCCCTCGTCAAAGTGAACCGCGCTGGTGGCCAGAGCATATTCCCCGGTTCCCGGGATCATCGCCACCGCGCGCACTTGCTCTGCCAAATCGTCGGCGCCTGTCCGCATCACCTCAAACGTGAACTGAGGTACCCGGTTGCCGAACGGTGCTAGGTCCAAATCCTCGAACACCACATAGGCGGTGCCGCGATACGCCGGCACCGAACCAACGCCTTCCACGGCTTCCATCCGCGGGTCCGGCAACTGGTCAACCGTGCCGCGATAAACAGACATCGTTAAGTCAGACTTCGAAATCTCTAACCCGTCCGCCCAAATCCGACCAACGCGTCGAATCTCGCCTTCACAAAGCGCAATAGCCAGTGAAACCGAATAGGAATACGCCTGTGTTCTCGGCGCGCTCGGTGCGCCCTTCCCGCCGCCCGTTTCCGTCACAGTTTCCTGAAACTCGGTTGCCCAAATGACCTGCCCCGGCACCCGTATGCGCCCATGCACCTGCGCGATCGGCGCACCTTCACTTGCCCCTGTCAGCCGGAAACGGTCGATCTTACCCGTTTCCACAACGCCAGAACCGCTTCCAAGTATCTTGCCGTCGATCAATCGGCCAACGGTCCCGCCAACAGCGCGGCCCACGACAGCCGAAGACAACCCAAGAACAGACCCGCCAAGACTCGCGCCTGCCGCAGCTCCCGCTGCAGATAAGAGTATCGTGGCCATGGGGCCTCCAATGTGAATTAGTGAGAACCAGGCCCAACACCCGGAAAAACAAAGACGCCTGCGATACGTCGCCGCCACGCGTCTGTCAGCGCACTTTCGACGACACCATGTCCCGAATAGGCGTGAATGAACCCTGCGCCACCCGTGTAGATGCCCACATGTTTTGCAACCGCTCCACTTCGCATCCGAAACAACAGGACGTCACCCGCGCAGGGAACATTATCTGCCCGCAAAATGAGAAGTCGACACGCCGCCCGTTCCAGTATGTCCTCTCGCGCAACTTCGTCCCAGTCTGGGGTATAGGCCGGGACCTTGGCCGGTTCCGAACCCCAAAACTCCCGCCAAACACCGCGCAAGAGCCCAAGGCAGTCACACCCAGCACCCTTCACTGACGCTTGATGCAAGTACGGAGTGCCAATCCAACCACGTGCCGCGCAAACAATATCGTCTCCGGTCATGTGCGGCGACTCCCGCCAGAACTCTGCCCAGAGCGTGTCGGATAGCTCACCAGCCAATCTTCACCTGGAATATCAGGAAAGCCGCGAAAATTGTTGAAATTGCTAAATTTTACCTGACAGCTATCAGAGCGCTTATCGCACCCTGCGACCAGCTTCACGCGATCACCTAGAGATAACCCCGGGCTCAGCACATCCCACAGCTCCACCGCTCGGACATCACCTTCCGACCAATCCCGTTTGACTACGGCTCTGTCACCAGCGCCCGGCCCACTCACGACAGAAACTGGACCTCGGGTGAACCAGCCATCTGCATACTCAGAACCGCCCAGCACCCGCAAGACTGTCCCACGATCCACGGAAAGGACCTCGCCTTCCATCGCATACTGCGAAGTGTCGAGATCTACACCGCACGCCGTATCTCCCAAAACAGCTCCGCATTTCCGCTGGTAGTACCGCCCGAAGCTTTGCCCAAGTTGGTCCGCCAACCCGCGCAACTCCGCACGAAACATCTGTCCTGATCGCTCGATCTCTCCCAGAGAGCCGCGAAA
>CAZMRS010000081.1:0-7962 GCA_964568435.1 uncultured Boseongicola sp.
CGTTGGTTTTGTGTTCGTCTCGATGCTTCTCCGTGAGGCAGAACCCTTTATTTCGACGCTTTCTGGCGGCATGCTTGGTTCAATTCAGTGGCATCGGTTCATTTTGTTTGCCCCGCTGCTGGCCTTGGTCCTCGCTTCCGCTGTGATGACTTTCACTCACAAATCCCGAGTGCTGCGGGGAACCCTTATTGTCTATTTGGCATTCGCCGAATTGGCTGGGATGGGCATACGATCAAGTGCGCTCGTCGACGCCGTGCCAGTTGCGAAAGTCGAGCAGGTCCGTGCGCTCCTTCGAGCAGATCAACAACAGGCCGCTATCGGCGAGGCCATACGCGCTATTGCACGTATCCATCCCGGCGATCTACTTGCGGGTATGGAAACGTGGAGCAGCCATTTCCAAAACCAAGAATACAGTTGCGCGCGCGACGCCCTTCTTTCATCTCAGGATTTTAATCGTGCGGTATCGCTTGGGACTGATCCACTTATCGCGGCCGCACATGAAATTCCGGTGATAGATGGGTATCACAATTTATATCCGTTGGACTACAAACGCGCATTCCGTTCTGTGATTGCCGACACGCTTGCAAACGACTCGTTTGCGGCAGAGTATTTTGACGAATGGGGAAGCCGAGTTTACACCACATTTGGATTTGGAGGCGACTTAAATCCAAACTGGATTGCCGCGACGGCGCTTGGAGCAACCCACGTGATTTCCACCAGAATCCTTGAACTCGAAGAGATAGCAGACTGTAACGGACTGAAAGTTTACCAAATTTGACCTCGATGACGAAAACACCTTCAGAGAAACGTTCAAACCGCTCCAAGAACGTTTGTCCCAATGCCTAACCAATCCGTTTGGCGCGGAACGCGCGTACTGGTCACGGGCCATACCGGCTTCAAAGGTGGGTGGCTTTCTTTGTGGTTAAAAAGCTTGGGAGCCGATGTACACGGTCTATCACTCGCACCAGAGGGACCACGTTCATTCTTTGAAGCCATTGGGCTCGGAAACGAGATCACCTCGCATATCGTCGACATACGTGATGCCCAAAATCTATCCGAGGTTGTACAGGACATTTCTCCACAAATTGTGTTCCACCTTGCTGCGCAGTCGTTGGTGAGGACTTCCTACAAAGAACCACTTGAGACATTTGAAACGAATGTCATGGGAACGGCAAACTTGTTGGAGGCATTGCGCAGTGTGCCTGACCTTAGGGCAGCGATCTGTGTGACGACTGACAAGGTCTACAAGAACCGCGAATGGCATTGGCCGTACCGCGAAGATGACCCGCTTGGTGGCAAGGATGCGTACAGTGCCTCGAAAGCGGCAGCAGAACACATAGTGTACGCTTATAAGAAGAGTTTCTTCTCGGCCAACCCGATACCAGTTTTGACTGCCCGAGGCGGTAACGTGATCGGAGGCGGCGACTGGGCTGAAGACCGCCTGATACCTGACTTGTATCGGACGATTGGGTCGAACACAGTGCTTAAAATACGAGCGCCCGACTCCGTTCGGCCCTGGCAACACGTTCTAGTCCTTTGCCACGGGTATCTCTGTCTCGCACAGCAAGCCATGCATAGTCGCATCGCCGATTCTGGAGCGTGGAATTTTGGACCTGAGCAACGTGAATGCGTGACGGTTCGAACGCTTCTTAACATGTTCGCAGAAGTTGGAGCTAACTTCGACGTCACGCTCGACGAAGGCACTAACCCAGCTGAAAGCAAACTACTCATGCTCGAAAGTTCTCGCGCGCGTGCCGCATTGAATTGGCGACCTGCCTTGGATCTTACTGGAGCAGTGAAACTAACCCACCAATGGTATCAAGCCGCGTTGGACGGCGACGATCTATTGGACCTGACGATGCGCCAAATACGTGAATACGAACACGTCGCACGATTAGATGACTAGTTCCAGCTCACCGAAAGCCATAGCGATTGTCGGTGGTGGCAGGTGGGCGCGTATCATTGCGAAGATCGCTCAAGAAGTAGTTTCGCCTCAGGCGAGATTGATTTGTTCCTCGCCCTCAAACCCAGCTTCATGGGAATCCTGGAAGCAAAACCACCCAAGGTGGGAAAACAATTTGTCGATAGCAGACATTGCGCAAGATACGAGCGTTTCCCACGTGATCATAGCAAGAAAAGCGAAAGATCACGCGGCGACAACTCTCGAGTTGGTAAACGATGAGCGAAGGATCTTAACGGAAAAGCCGTTCTGTTTGACTTTGAGTGAGCTGACAGAGCTTGTGTCGTCAACGCACTCTGGCAGTTTGAGAACAGGCCACGTGTTCGACTACGCAACTAATCTTTCGCTGTTCCGAACTGCCTGCTTGGATGCCGGAGCTATACAGTCTGTGTCTGTGAATTGGGAGGACCCAACAGGCGAAACAAGACACGGAGAGGCCAAGACTTACGATCCCTCTCTAAACTTAATTCAAGATGTGTTTCCGCACGTTTGGACCATCATAAAGTCATATGCTTCTAATAACCCACTAGAACTTCTGAGCGTCCGAGGAAAAAATGGAGGTCGTGCGACTCGCCTAGAACTCTCATCCGGCAATGTATCTCTATCGGCAGAGTTGAAACGAGAGGCGAAACAACGCCTTCGGCAAATCACCGTTCATGGTGAAAATTTTGTAGCCGAGTTGGATTTCAGCGAAGAACCGGGATCGGCAAAGCTGAATGGTCGAGCAATTGAAATACAGAGAAGTTTCAGCAGTCCGCTTGCAGCCGAACTTGCTTCCTTTTTTGACAACACGATGACTGAAAGTTGCATGGTGCAGAATGCCGCAGAATGCATACGACTATCTGTTGCCGCAGTTGCCGAGGTTCGAGGCTACCAAAAGGAACTTCTTGGATCGTGGGTACGACAAAACGAAATTGAGCGGAATACGCGCGACATCGCCTACGCACTCCGAGAAATCGAGCTAGGAGGCATCAACGCCGACGGAAAATCTTCGGCCGAAAACGACATCGCAGACTGGCTTGGCGTACCCGTGGCAACGTTGACAAAATTTATGATGCAAGCGAAAAGCTCAAGTAAAGAAAGCAGGGAAAATCAATGATTAATCACGACGTGGAGCCTGGCAAACTAGATCGATGCCAGGTATGTGGCTGCGAAGATTTGGAGTTGGTGATTGATCTCGGACACCAACCTCTATGCGACAGTCTCTTGACGTCCGACATGCTGGATGAGCCAGAGGTTAGCTACCCGTTGCGGCTTTTTCGGTGCCCCAGATGTACGCTGACGCAATTAGACCACGTCGTGGATGGCTCGATTGTTTACTCCCCCGAATACCCTTACCGGAGCGGAATTACTCGCGAACTGAGAATTTACCAGGAGGCGTTTGCAGCAGGCGTCATTAAGAAGATCGGCTTGGAGCCTGGTTCGCTGTGTGTTGATGTTGGCTCTAACGACGGAACTCTCCTAACGGGATTCCAAAAACTGGGAATGGCAGCCCTTGGTGTCGAGCCAACAAACATCGCTGAAATAGCGCGAAGCGAGAATAACATTGATACTCGGCAGGACTTCTTCGACGAACGAGTTGCCTCCGAAATCCGTGCAGAAAGAGGTCCTGCGAAAGTTATCACAACGACAAATGTCTTCGCACATATGGCACCTTTGGGTGAAGTAATGCGAGGAATTGTTCGTCTATTGGACAACGATGGCGTCTTCATTACGGAAAGCCACTATCTGCTCGATGTGCTGCAAGGTGCTCAATACGACACCGTCTATCACGAGCACATTCGGACCTACTCACTTAAGTCACTTGTCACTCTTTTCGAGTTCTATGATCTCGAAGTCTTTGACGTTGAAAGAGCAGACCGTTACGGCGGCAACATCCGGGCCTATGTCTGCCGTAAGGGAACCAGAGTGATTGAGCCGACTGTCGCGGATCTGCTTAAGCTGGAAGAAGTGACAGGATTGGGAGAGCAAGAGATTTACACCGCGTTTCGCGACAATGCGTACCGGACCCGCGATGATCTCATGGAATTTGCCTACAAAGCACGTCGATCCGGCCATTCATTTGTTGGAAATTCATGTCCCGGAAGATGTTCAACTCTTTTGAACTTTTGTGGAATGACACCTGATTTGCTTCCTTATTTGGCAGAACAGCCAACTTCACTGAAGCTGGGGCTGCATCTTCCAGGTCTTCACCAACCAATCGTGAACAATCAGATCTTGATCGATGAGCAGCCGGACTTTGTATTGTTGCTTGCCTGGCATTACGCAACGCCAATCACGGAACAACT
The DNA here is from genome assembly GCA_964568435.1 of uncultured Boseongicola sp. Taxonomy (GTDB): domain Bacteria; phylum Pseudomonadota; class Alphaproteobacteria; order Rhodobacterales; family Rhodobacteraceae; genus Boseongicola. The sequence continues at coordinate 4,249 of CAZMRS010000081.1, forward strand.
CCGAGCGCGTGGCCTGAGATCCAAATTTGTGATGCCACTTCCAACGTTTGAGGTATTGAACACCTAAACTGTGAGGACGAATTCTTGACCTCTGAAAAACCTCTGATCTCAGTTATCGTTCCCGTCTTTAACGAAGAGGAGAATGTCGAGCGCTGTTATGAGGTTTTGTGTCAAGCTCTTGCCGAAGTCGAAGATGAATATCGGTTGGAGATCTTCTTTTCCGACAACCACTCTACCGACAATACCTTTCCCTTACTTTCGAAGATCGCATCTGGAGACGAACGCGTCCGTGTAATTCGACTATCGCGAAACTTTGGATTTCAACGCTCGCTGCTAACGGCCTACCTCTTGGTGGCGGGTGACGCAGCGGTGCAACTCGATGCTGATCTTCAAGATCCTCCGGCCCTTATTCTGGATTTCTTGAAATGTTGGAGAGAAGGACACGACGTTGTTGTTGGTCGAAGAATTAAGCGTGAAGAAAGCAGGCTGTTACAATTTGCGCGGCGTACTTTCTACCGACTATTGAGGCAGATTTCTGACGAGAGCGCAATGGATGACGCGGGCGACTTTCGGTTGGTTGATCGTTCAGTGCTTGAAAGGCTTAGACTCGTTCGAGACCATAGCCCTTACGTGCGTGGGCTTACTTCCGCTCTCGCATCGAATCCAACCGCAATACCGTATAGTCGTGTCGCCAGATCGCACGGAGAAAGCAAATTTCCGGTCCTCCGCTTGTTTGGCTTCGCCTTTCAAGGAATCATCAGCCATTCGATTGTACCGTTACGGTTAGCAACGTGGATCGGCGCAGGAGCATTTGTCGTTACAACTCTGTTATTTCTGTACTATTTTCTCAGTTTCGCTGTCTCGGGTGGGGAATGGCCCGAAGGCTTTGCGACGCAAACCATGCTGTTGCTTGCGTCGATTTCTCTCAATTCTATACTCGTCGGGATCTTGGGCGAGTACGTAGGCAGAATATATAATGAGGTCCGGGTTCGTCCACTTACCGTCATCGAATCCGCTATAAACTTAGACGTCAAACCCGCGAACGAAACGCTGGTACAAGCAAGGTCAAAAACATGAAAGCTGTCATTCTGGCCGGCGGACGAGGCACACGGATTTCCGAGGAGAGCCACCTAAAGCCGAAGCCGATGGTGACCATCGGTGACAAACCAATACTCTGGCACATTATGAAGATTTACGCCGCTCACGGCATACGCGACTTCATAATCTGCTTGGGGTACCGCGGATACGTCATCAAGGAGTACTTCGCAAACTATATGCTCCACGAGACCGACGCCGTCACTTTCGATTTTGATACAAAGGAAGTGTCATACGGCGGCGCCGGGGCAGAACCTTGGCGGGTCACATTGGTCGAGACTGGGCTGAATACTAACACTGGAGGCCGCCTAAAGCGCATTAGACCTTGGATCGAGCAAGACGAAGCGTTCTGCATGACGTACGGCGACGGAGTCGCGGATGTCGATATCACCGCGCTCACGAAGACGCACCGTGAGAGTAAGGCACTTGCAACCGTAACCACGGTAACTCCTCCCGGCCGCTTTGGCGCAGTGACGACGGAAAACGATAAGGTCATTGAGTTCAGCGAAAAACCAGCGGGCGACGGGACCCGAATTAATGGCGGCTTTTTTGTTCTCTCTCCCAAAGTCTTAGATTACGTCGAAGGCGACGAAACCGTCTGGGAAAAGGAGCCTATGCAAAACCTCACGGCCAACAACGAGCTCGGGGCTTTTTCTCATGATGGCTTCTGGCAGCCAATGGACACGATAAGAGAACGCGAGATGCTGGAACAAATGTGGAGAGCGGGGCCTGCTCCCTGGCAAATATGGTGACAAAGAGCAAAACCGGCAAAGGCACGCCCGGTATGAGCGAAAAGATATTCGATGAGTATGCCTCCGATTACGCCAATTCGGTAAACGCGGCGCTTGAGGTGTATGGTGTAAAGCAAGACTTTTTCACCCGGCAAAAATCCTTCCTTTTCAATCACCTATTGAAGCAGGCTGGCCTCGAACCGTCCGAAGTTGATCTGGTCGATGTGGGGTGCGGAACCGCGCAAATCCATAGCATAATAGGCGGAAGTCTTGGATCTGTTGTCGGAGTCGATGTTTCCGAGGAATCGCTCAAAGAGGCGCGCAGTCAATTCCCGCAAAACAAATACGTCCACTACGATGGATCGGTACTCCCACTCGAGACCGCCTCGGCGGATGCTGCAATTGCGATCTGCGTGTTTCATCATGTGCCTCCAGAAAACTGGCAGCAACTAGCAAACGAAATGATGCGCATTCTTCGTCCCGAAGGAATGGCATTGATAATCGAGCACAACCCATGGAACCCGATCACGCGCCGGATCGTTAGCTCATGCCCTATTGATGACGATGCTGTGCTTTTGAATCGCCGTGAAACCGCGGCGCTACTTGAAAAGTCCGGCGGAGTGAAAATTGAGTCCAAGTCCATATTGACGATACCTCCGATTGGAAGAGTCCTTTCGCACATGGACCTTCTGTTAGGCAGTCTTCCGTTCGGCGCACAGTATTACACTCTGGCACGCAAACCCGGACTATAAGAAAACTCAGTCTATGAACGAAAGGCGCCCAGACACACCTCAGCGAATAGCGCGTTTTCTTCTTGTTGGTGGTGCAAGCACGATCGCCTACGTTATCGGCGTTGCGGTTTTGGTTGAGTTGTTACGAATGGACCCGAATTTAGCGGCTCCTCTTACCTATGCAGCACTTCTGCCACTGAATTTTTTGGGGCAAAAATTCTTCACGTATAACTCGCGGCTGCCCTCTCGGAGCGAAATCATTCCATTTCTTGCGATGCATGCGATCACGGCGACAATTTCCGCCATAATAATGTGGGCTGCGACTGAGAAACTTGGCATGACGCATTGGGCCGGCTCAATCATAATTGCCATTGTTGCACCAGTAGTGAACTTCGCGATGCTCGAATTTTGGGTATTCTCCGATCGGCAAGACAAATCATGAACTCGGGCATAGCGGCTTGGTTTCAGCATATGGGGCCCTCAATTTCTTGCTGCGATGGGTGCTGGCAGACGAATACCAACCAGTCACTGATTGGACAGTGGCGCAGACAAAGGGGGCCAGACAGCCCCTCGAAGTAAAATGAGGGAACGGCCAGTTTGACCGAGGCAAGCGCGACTCGATAATCAAGTCTGCTCTGACTGTTCGCACGCTTCTTGCAAGCTATGCACAGCAACGAGGATGGCACGCTAATAGCGCGGAAAGCCCCGAAGACTGGCTAAAGATGTTTGCAGGCTTGTCGTCAGTGAAAGGCGAGAACACAGCCGCAAGCCTGACGAAGTTTACGCACGCATCGAACGTCTCGTGGACGGTCCTTATCTCGAAATGTTTGCGCGCCAAAAGCAACCCGCTGGGACGCTCTTGGAAACCAAGTCGGCGAGACGGATGACAAGTTTCGAAGACAGCAGCCGTCCAAGATCAAAGATAGTGACGACCTATCTTCGAAAGTCATGTCGAGATACGCTGCGGAGTAGCGACCGGCCACCGAAGTATCTTGACCGACTCGGTAGTACCTACTTGTTTCAAGAAACTTCGCTTCGCACGGAAAAACACTAAACGTAGGAAATACGTGGGAAAAGCGCTGTGCTCCAAACAGTACTCGCATCAACGACAAGCGCTTTAAATCACTGATTGATTTAGGATTTCAGTGGTGAGCCGT
>CAZMRS010000082.1:0-1984 GCA_964568435.1 uncultured Boseongicola sp.
AATCCGATCCCGCCCCGGTGATCACCCTCCGCGCGCTGCTCAACGCCGGCGACGACGGCAAGAGCGTCGGCCTCCGCGTGCACCTGGTGACCGAGCTCGGCGCCAAACGCGACGGCCGCGGCTTCACCGATGAGCTCGAGGTCACCGCCCGTGGCGCGATCCCGAGAAACGCACAAATGCGCTGGAAACCGGGCCCTGCGATCATGTCCTCAAAAACTTCAACCATCAGACGCTCGCCAACCACCGCCAGGCGACGCAATGCACCCGCATAGTCGGATCGTTTGGCAATCTGATCTTCTGCCCCTGAAAACACGCGATCAAGAATGTTCTCGCACCGGCGCGCAGTTACCTCGCCGTTCTCATCACGGCGCGCGGCGATCATGCGAATATGGCTCCAAAGCCGCTCAATCGGATCACGCATCAAAAACAGCATGCGCACATCGGGAGCAATCCGAGCCATGCGCGCCAAACGCTCCGTCGGCAAAAGAGCATATGCCGGGGTCATATCCCCCACGACCTGCCCCGCTTGTGCGTCTCGCATCAGATAATCGACATAAGCCGCTTCATCATCGCCACGCTCCAGAACTTCCAGCCACTCTGCCCGATCCTTCAGGCGCTTCTGTTGCTCAGAATTGGGCGACACGCCACGGTCCATCAAACGCGACTTTAGCCCCAATTGCTGAGAACGGTGATGCGCGAGCTGTCGGTCCAATCGACCATTCTCAAGCGCATCAAAGTAATGCAGTTCTTTAATCGCACGGAAGTCGCACTCAGGGTGCGCTGACAACTGGCGATGCAGCCAGCTTGTCCCGGCTTTTGCGGCCCCAACGCAGAAGAACAGAACCGTCATTTGTTCTGACCCTCAATGTCGTCTTTGAAGGCCATGATCCAAAGAAACACCAATGCAATCGCTGGCAGTGCCGCCAAGGGCGCGAACCACTTGGAAATCCCGTACTTCGGCAACAGCTTCCAGAACGGGGTGACAAGCAGGAGCACCCAGATAATTGCAAATAAGGTGGTCATGGGCGACATGGCGCTTACCCCTTAGCCTCTGCCTTGTCGTCACCGGGAAGGATATATTCTGCGCCTTCCCACGGGCTCATAAAGTCAAACTGACGGTATTCCTGGACCAGCTGCACCGGTTCATAAACAACACGCTTTTGCTCTTCGTCATAGCGAAGCTCGGTGTAGCCTGTCGTTGGGAAATCCTTGCGGAGCGGATATCCCCGGAACCCATAGTCGGTCAGGATGCGGCGCAAATCGGGATGGCCAGAAAACAGAATGCCAAACATGTCGAAGACTTCGCGCTCGAACCAGTTGGCGCCTGAATGCACCCCGGTCAGCGATGGCACCATGTCATCCTCGCGCACCGCGACTTTCACGCGAATGCGTTGGTTCTGGTACATGCTGAGGAAGTGATACACGACGTCGAAACGCGGATCGCGGTCCGGGTGATCGACCGCAGTGATGTCTACCAGTGTTGAAAACTTACAGTTCGCATCTGTCTTCAAAAACTCGACAAATCCGGCAAGTGAAGACTGGGTCGCATTGATTGTCAGCTCGCCAAAAGCAATATCCCAGGACTTCACACAGTCTGGGCGCTTCAACTCGATATGAGTGGCAAGTTCGGTGAGGGCCTCGGACATGGGCACCCTTTCCTATCGTGTAATAGAGCCAGTGCGGCGGATTTTGCGCTGAAGCTGGAGGATACCGTACAGCAGTGCCTCAGCCGTCGGCGGGCAACCAGGGACATAGACGTCAACCGGAACGATCCGGTCGCATCCGCGCACCACGGAATAGCTGTAATGGTAATACCCACCCCCATTCGCTCAGGACCCCATCGAGATCACATAACGCGGTTCGGGCATTTGGTCGTAAACCTTGCGTAGCGCCGGGGCCATCTTGTTCGTCAAAGTGCCTGCGACGATCATCAGATCGGACTGTCTTGGAGACGCACGTGGCGCCGTTCCAAAACGCTCCAAAT
>CAZMRS010000082.1:2025-7959 GCA_964568435.1 uncultured Boseongicola sp.
CAGCACACCAGACCGAACGTCATCCAATGGAGAGAGCCAGTACGAGCCCAATTCACGATGTCATCGGTCGATGTGACAAGAAAGCCTTTGTCCTGCAGCTCTTTGTTAAGAGCCTGCGTCGCAACTTCACGATCTGCGCCAGCGGTGTTGATCGCGGTATCTACTCCCATTCCAACGCTCCTTTCTTCCACTCGTAGGCGAACCCGATAGTGAGCACGAAAAGGAACACCATCATCGACCAGAACGCCGCGTCACTTAAGCCACCAAAGGCCACCGCCCAAGGGAACAGGAACGCAATCTCAAGGTCAAAAATGATGAAGAGGATCGACACCAGGTAAAACCGGACATCGAACTTCATCCGCGCATCGTCGAAGGCGTTGAATCCGCACTCGTAGGCAGAGAGTTTTTCGGGGTCAGGATCGCTCGGTGCAGCAATTACGGCAGCAAGCAACAAAACAGCACCTAAGGCAATCGCCAAACCCAAGAAAACAAGGATCGGCAGGTACTCTCGAAGGATATCTTCCACGCGTTGGGCTCCATCTTTCTCGGCATCGTTTGAGTGCGCCGAGATGTATCGCCCCAATACCTACTTCCGCCTTGCGGCGGGGTCAACGCCACCCAAGCGTTGAATGAGACAGAAAATCAGTGACGCCCAACCCTTGGGCGCCGCAAATTGCTGCACTGCCATGACAACACTTGAACGATTCAATCGAAGAGTGGTGGTCAAACAACTTGGGCAGATGTCGATCGGCATCCGAATGCGCACCCAAAAACGGCAAATGGCCCGCGACTTTGCTTCAAAAAATCGCTATGGTGCGGACCCGTCCAGCAGCTCCAAAGCGATTGCACCATCATCCACTGCAAGAACTGGCTCCGAAACAGCGACTTGCACCAAAGATTCATCTTCTGGTGGCTCTACCGCCGGCGCGGTCGGTTCCGGATCTGAAGGAGGTTGGACGATGACGTCAACGGGAATCTCTGCGTCGCCGCCTCCTGCGGCGGGGTTGTCGTCACGCCGCCAGTGTCCGGCGTATCGCCTGCCTCACCAACAGGACCAACCAATGCTGCAAAGATACTTGATGGGTCCGCGCCTCGCGCGATACCAGATGCGGCGATGCCCTGCGCATTCTTGGGTAGCTCTGCCCCAGCCTCTCTCGCGGCAGCAATTGCTGCCTTCGCCTGCTGACCGACAGCCTCGGCCCGACGCCCCTGCTCGACCGTGCCTCGATTTCCAGAATATGCGGCGTCGCCAACTGCACCAATCATCACAAAATCCTCCGTCTTGTTGCAGAATTAGACTGTGACCAATGAAGAAAGAGTTAGCGCATCCAATTGGCCTTGCGTTTTTCGAAAAAGGCGCGCGTGCCCTCGTCCGCTTCGGGACTGGCCCAGCGCCTGACCAATGCGTCCACGCTCGCTTCGATTGCTCCGGCGGGTATAGGATTTGAAACCTCGCGTATCAATGCTTTGGCCTCGGCAACGGCCCCCGGCGCGCAAGACAAATAAGGCAGCACTTCTTCTTCGACTGCTTCATCCAATGCATCTGCTGCAACGACCCGGTTCACCAAGCCCAGCTGCACCGCTTCGTCCACGCCAAACAACTTTGAAGAAAAGAAAACAGACCGTGCTTTAGCTTCTCCCATCCGCGCAATGACATATGGTCCAATCGTTGCAGGGATGAGACCGAGCTTTGTTTCGGTCAATCCGAACGTTGTGCCTTCTGCTGCAACAACCACATCACAAACCGCCATCATACCAATGCCGCCACCAAACGCATTTCCTTGCACGCGCCCAATCAGCGGAATAGGAAGTTCATTCAATGATTTCAGCATCATGGCAAGTGCCATCGCCTCGCGCCGACGCGTCGCGTCGTCCGCCGCCATTTGATCGCACATCCATTGCAAGTCTCCACCCGCACAGAACACCGAACCTTCTGAACACAGAACCACGACGCGGATGTCATCACGAGCAACAATCTCCGCCGCAGCATCCGTCAGGGTTGAAATCATCTCCCCCGAAAGCGCATTGCGTTTCTCGGCACGCATCAGCGAAAGCCTCGCAACTCCACGTTCATCAACTGACAAGGATACCGTCGTCATAAAGTGCTCTCCCGCAGTTTAAGGGCTAGTTCCTCTGCAGCCTCCAAAGCGCCCAAATCTAAGCCATGGGCATATCCGTTCGCGGTTAGATACCGCGCAAGAGCGGCAGTCGAAACGTTCCCAGCTGCTCCCGGCGCATAAGGACAGCCCCCCAGGCCGCCGACAGCGGCATCAAATACGCGCAATCCTCTCGCAAGTGCCACACCTGTATTTTCAAGCGCGCGTCCAGCCGTATCGTGGAAATGTCCGGCCAACTGATCTGCATGAGCGACGCGCAAAACAGCCTCCAGCATCGCATCAATCCGCTTTGGCACGCCTCGTCCCAACGTGTCCCCCAAAGACACCTCATAAACGCCCATCTCAAACAACTCACCCACGACACGCGTAACGGCGTCCGGAGATACCGCTCCGTCGTACGGACAATCGACCACACAACTCACATACCCCCTCACGGGCAATCCAACATTCGCGGCTTCCTTCACAACAGGTCGAAACCGTTCAAGGCTCTCGGACACGGAGGCATTGATATTCGCGCGACTAAAGCCCTCGGAAGCTGAGGCAAACACGGCGATCTCATCTGCCTGAGCGGCCACCGCGTCGTGAAAGCCTTGCAAATTGGGTGTCAGGGCGGCGTAGGACACTCCATCAATGCGTGAAATACCTGCAAAAACTTCACCCGACCTCGCCATCTGGGGAACCCACTTCGGCGAAACAAAACTGCCGACTTCAATGCGCCGAAATCCAACGACGGACAGAGCGTCAACAAGCGCGACACGGCTTTTCACCGATATCGCGCTCGCCTCGTTCTGCAATCCATCCCGAGGACCGACTTCAACGATTTCGACCGCCTCAGACATCGGGAACCTCATAAAAAGGCTGCTGATAAAGAAGCGTGGCGTTTGCAGGCGGCAAGGACGCACGAAACGCAGGGCGATCCGTGGCCCGCTCGTACCAGGCCAGAGTCACAGGCCAAGCCTCAAGCCTTTGGAAATGCCGTGCCATGTAAACCGCCTGAGCAATCGCGATGTCGGCGGCAGAAAAACCTGATGCCAGCATGTACTTGGGTGGCGCATCGGGTCGCGACAGATGCGCCTCAAGCGCATCAAAACATTTTCCGACCCGCGCGGACTCAATCTTCATAACCACCGGCGATCGCACGTGATCTTCGTAAAGCGCTATATGCTGCTGAGTTAACGCGGCCGTATGTTGGCTGATGGTCTCTGCGAAGTTCAACCAGACCAACCATTCTGCCCAATCGGCGTCACCTTCACCCCGCCCAAGCCCATTATCCGGAAACTTCGCACACAGGATTTGAAGGATGGCCGTTCCTTCGAACAGATTTTCTCCGTCCAACTCAAGAGCAGGCACCCGCCCGGCGGGGCTTCGCGTCAAGTAGTCGGCAGAGCGCAAGGACGTATCGAACGCATGAAGGGTGACCTCAAAGTCAACACCAAGCTCGTGCAACAGCCAAAGCACACGCATCGAACGTGTCTGGTGACAATGGTGAAGCCGGATCACTCGGTATCCTCCATGCGCACCAGAACAGCCCCAGCTGTCACTTGATCCCCGACCGCGACCGCAACCTCGTCAACGGTACCGTCGCGCGACGCTGTCAGCTTGTGCTCCATCTTCATGGCTTCCAGCACTGCCAGAACCTGCCCCCGTGTCACCGCATCGCCCTGGGAAACATGGACAGCCGTGACTAGCCCAGGCATCGGCGCTTCAATCACGTCCTTCAACTCCGCATCGGCGCCACGTGCGAGCGGATCGCCGAACTCAACGAAGCCGCCACCGGTTCCAAAGATATGCACACCATTGCTAAGACGAACGGCTCGCAGATCCGTGATCTCACCGTCAACTCGCCATCCGGCGGCGACCGCAGCGCACTGAACAGCCAAACCGTCGATCTCGACCACTGCCCCTGCCGGCGTCGGTGTGACAACAATCGCTGCACCATCGATATGTAGGTGATGCCTCAAAGGCCTCCAAAGGCTGAACCCTTGCATCCGGTCATTTGACAGCCCAAGGTGTGTGATGGCAGCAAGGGCTTTCGCCTCAACCGACATGCCTGTGCTGCGCGTCAGATCAGTACCGTCGCGATCAATGATACCGGTGTCGACGTCGCCTGAACGAAATCTCTGATGTTGGATCAAGTTCTTCAAAAACCCAACATTTGTCTTGGCCCCGGCAACTTCGGTTCGCGCAAGGGCATGTGCCATCCGCCCAAGCGTTTCGTCCCGCGTCTCTCCGTGCACAGTCACCTTTGCGATCATAGGATCATAGAACGGCGTGATGTCGTCACCTTGACGAACGCCCGTGTCGATCCGCGCTATTTCTGGGAAGGACAAATGCTCGAGCCGACCTATTGCTGGAAGGAAGCCCGTCTCGGGGTCCTCTGCATAAAGTCGCGCCTCAATCGCATGCCCGTTGATCCTCAAATCGTTTTGCGACACCGGCAACGGCGCACCCGACGCGACCTGCAATTGCCAGGCGACCAGATCGACGCCTGTGATCTCCTCGGTCACGGGATGCTCAACCTGCAACCGAGTGTTCATTTCCATGAACCAGAACCGGTCTGCACGGAGCCCATCCGACGCGTCCACAATAAACTCAACCGTTCCAGCGCCCGTGTAACCCACCGCCCCTGCTGCGCGAACGGCCGCATTGCACATGGCCGCACGAACTTCGTCAGTCATACCAGGGGCTGGAGCCTCTTCGATCACCTTCTGATGTCGCCGCTGCAACGAGCAATCACGTTCGAACAGATGAAGCACATTTGTTCCATCGCCAAAGACTTGAACTTCAATATGCCGGGGCTTGCTGACGAACTTCTCGATCAGCACCGCATCGTTGCCAAAGGCAGTTCGCGCCTCGGCCTTCGCACTGTCTAACGCATCAATGAAATCCCCGGCGCTCTCGACACGCCGCATCCCCTTGCCGCCACCACCTGCGACGGCCTTGATCAGAACAGGATACCCGATCTTCTCAGCCTCAGCCGTGAGGCGTTCGACGGCCTGATCTTGTCCGAAATACCCTGGCACAACTGGCACCCCTGCCTCAGCCATCAAAGCTTTAGCTCTATCCTTCAGACCCATCGCGCGGATCGCTTCCGCGCTTGGCCCAACAAAGATAAGCCCTGCCACCTCGACAGCTTCAACAAACTCAGGATTCTCGCTCAGGAACCCGTACCCGGGATGGATCGCGTCAGCCTCGGCCTCCAGAGCGGCCATGATAATCCGATCGCCACGCAGATAACTCTCAGAAGGCTCGGCGCCGCCAATATGAAACGCGCGATCCGCAAGCGTGACATGTCGAGCGTCGACATCTGCGTCCGAGTAGACTGCAATCGTCTCGATCCCCATGTCACGCGCTGTTTCAATCACGCGGCACGCGATCTCTCCACGGTTGGCAATCAAGAGACGCTCAATCGCCACGTGAAAAATCCTCGACCAACCGAAACCGCTCACAGACAAGCATCATGTACTCAGACCAGCCGCCATTGCGTTCAAAGTACGTGCGGTGATCGCGCCGCCAGCCCTCGAGGCTGTCGTTTTCGCCTTCAGCCAATGCAAAAGACTCGTCGACATCGGCGAAAGCCGATTGAAACACCTCGACAGTCTCGATGACCAACGCGGGTCTTCCGTCCCACTCCAGTGCGATGTCTTTTCGTCCGACGGATGGCATCGCCTCGCCACCAGCTTCAAAGTCTTTCAAAGCCCCGCAGGTTGCTGCCTTCCTGCCGGAACGCACCAACTCCAAAAGCCGCTCTGACAGTTCCGCACTGTCGCCAAACTTGAACGTTTCTGCACCGGGATACCGTTTTTTGGCTTCCTCC
>CAZMRS010000083.1:0-7864 GCA_964568435.1 uncultured Boseongicola sp.
GCTTTCGTTGATACAATTCGGTAATGCTTCCAGTGACGGGAAGGTCAAGGGGAATTTGTTTTCGATACATCTTGCGACAAATGAAGTTCGGGTCATACGGGGAAAAGTAGACTATTTTGGGGTCCATGAAGAGTGTCGCTGATAGAGGAGAACGCAAGTGTCTGAACTTGTGGCAAGGCGGGCCGACTCTTTTCGCGATTACTGTCGTGCTGAGCGCAGCAAATCTGGCGATAATATCAAGCTCTGTCTCCGCACAAGAAAATGCGCCCTTATCTAAGCGGATCGAAGCCGTATCCACACCTTCGTCCTTTGGCCAAGAGCCGTCGCTCGTGACCCATGAAGGCGCGCTATACATGAGCTGGATGGAGCACGCAGCACACGAAACCAAAATCAAAATGGCTGTCCGAACGCGCGATGGCTGGACTGACCCGCGTCTGGTGCACAAAGGGAGCGATCTTTTCGTCAACTGGGCCGACTTTCCCGGCATCGCCGTTTTCGACGACGGAACAATTGCCGTTCATTGGCTTCGGGAAATCGGTCCATCAAGTTTCGACTATCAGGTCGAGATCTCTCTGTCGCACGATGGCGGCAAGACCTGGGGCAAACCCCTGATCCCGCATGCGGACAGGTCATTTACACAGCATGGCTTTGTTTCGATGTTGCCTGCCGAACAGAATAGCTTAGCGGTGATTTGGCTCGATGGTCGCGCCTATGGGGCTGAGGGCGATGAGGCGGCCGCCGCGCCGGACGCCATGCAGCTTCGCGCGACGACGCTGACAAGTGATGGCGCGCTCGGTGACGACGTCGCCATCGACTTGCAGACGTGTTCGTGTTGCCAGACAAGCCTCGCCGCGACAGGAGATGGCACGGTTCTAGCAGCGTATCGCGACCGCTCCGAGGGAGAAATACGGGACATTTCAGTGGCACGAATGACCGACGAGGGCTGGCAAACGCCAGTCTCGGTCTACGACGATGGATGGGAGTTATCGGGCTGCCCGGTCAACGGTCCGGCCATCGTCGCTGATGGTGAGAATGCGGCCGTGGCTTGGTTTACAGGCGCCAATGACGTTGCCGCCGTCAAGGTTGCCTTTTCTAACAATGGCGGGCGCAACTATGAAAAACCGTTTCGGATTGACCAAGGCGATCCGGTTGGACGGGTCGATCTTGAACTGCTCGATGATGGGACGGCCTTGGTAAGTTGGGTGGAATGGACCAAAGGAAACGAAGCACTCTTTCTTTGCCGAGTTCATCGTGAAGCGGGATGCGTCTCACGGGAACTTCTGGACACCAATTCGGCAAGTGCGTCCGTGAACTTTCCGCGCTTGGCTCGGTTAGGTCGGGATGTTTATTTGGCCTGGACCCAAATGGACACAAACGGAGACAGCATCGTCCTGCGACGCGCTATTCTGGGGGAATCCAACTGATTATGATCGCGCCGCCGCATATCCTGGTCGTCGATGACCATACCGAAATCCGGCAATCGGTGACCCGCTATTTGGAAAAGAACGGCATGCGGGCGACAGCCGCTGGTAACACGGCCGAGATGGACGACCAGTTGGCTAAGGAGAACATCGATCTGATCGTACTGGATATCATGATGCCCGGTGAAAACGGACTGTCTGCGTGCGTACGCTTGCGCCGAGAGAATTGCAGCATTCCTATTCTAATGCTCACAGCACTTGGCGAGGACGATGAACGTATAAGGGGTCTTGATACAGGAGCAGATGATTACCTCGCCAAGCCGTTTAATCCACGTGAACTTCTGGCGCGGATCAAGGCTATCTTGCGACGCGCCAGCAACGCAACGCCCCACGGCGGTGCTCTGGCCGGTAAACGCGTCCGATTTTTCGGTATCACATTTGACCACGATGCCGGCCAAGTTATCAGGGAAGACGGTGATAGGATCGCGCTGACGACATCCGAGACGAGGCTGCTTTCGGTGTTTCTGGAGCGGCCGCGCGCGGTCATTAGCCGTGACGACTTGCTCGAACTGAGTGCGGGTCGCGTCGCCGGACCGCTGGACCGTACCATTGACAATCAGGTGTCGCGCCTGCGCCGTAAGATCGAGCCTGATGTGCTTCGACCGCGCATCATCTCGACAGTGCGCAACGGAGGGTATTGTCTGAACTGCGATGTGGAACTGGAGAGTTAATGCGGATGGGATTTCGCACGCAGATCGCGCTCCTCGTCGTGTCAGTACTGTTTCTTGCTCAGGTTGTGAGTTTGTGGCTGTTCGTCGACGAGCGCTCACTGGCGGTCCAAGCGGCCATAGGCAGTGAAGCGGCAGGACGTGCCGCCAATGTTGCCCGGCTGATCGAAGGTGCATCTCCTGAGTTGCACGAAGAGATCGTTGCAGCTGCGACCTCGCCTTTGGTGCGATTTGTCCTTGGTCAAGAGCCGACGGTCACTCACACGCATCACGACGAAAATGGTGCCGTGGAAGCGCGTATTCGAGCTCTTCTCAATGATGGTTATAGCCGGGACATCCGGGTCGAGGTCCATGCGATCGAGCAGGGTCTGCTTCCTTTGCCAAATCTGTCAACCGAAATGGTTGAGATGCACGCTGAGATGATGCGGGGCACTCTGGCGGCAATAGAGATGGAGGTTTCTATCGCGATTTCGGGCGGCCGCTGGCTGAATGTCGCCACGCGGTTTGAGAAACCGCCCATACAATGGTCTTGGGCGTCAACTTTATCATTTGTGTTGACATCGGCGGTGCTGATCTTGGCAATCTTTTGGTTTCTTCTGACACGATTGACACGTCCGCTGAATGAGCTTGCGTCGGCAGCCGAAGAATTTGGACGCGGGGGTGGTGACGGTCCGATTGCCCCGATTGGTCCGACAGAAGTTCGAAACCTGACAGCCGCATTCAATGATATGCAGGGGCGGCTGGCGCGTTTTGTCAACGACAGGACACAGATGCTTGCCGCGCTCGCACATGATCTGCGAACGCCTCTGACGGCTCTGCGAGTCCGGGCAGAAATGGTGGATGACGGTGAGACAAAGGACGGAATTTCGACGTCGCTAGCCGAGATGCAGGACATGGTCGAGGCGACACTGGCCTACGCGCGAGGTGTGGGACAAGGGGAAGAACAGCAGCGCTTGAACATTGCAGAGTATCTTAGCTCGATCCACTCAGACACACTTGGTGATCTCGATTTGCAGGTAGGGCCTGAAGTCATGGTCCAAATCAGGCCCGTGGCCATGCGCCGGGCATTGCGAAACCTCATCGATAACGCGCAGCGCTATGGGCAGAATCCGGTTCTATCTTGGAAAGTCACTGATATGGGCGTCGAGATCGCCGTCGATGATAAAGGGCCCGGCATACCCGAGGAACGCATTGCTGACGTGTTCCAACCGTTCCAACGGGTTGAAAAGTCCCGATCTCTCGAAACTGGCGGCCATGGGCTCGGGTTGTCGATCACCCGCAGCATCGTCTTGGGACATGGCGGCACAATAGATCTCAAGAACCGAGATCAAGGAGGGCTGCGGGCCCGTGTTGTGTTGCCCTTGGCTATGGCGAATACCAGTGCGTCAGACGTGTCCGAGCAGCCGAAGGAGACGGCCGCGGCCAACACGCAAACAGGACACAGTGTGACTTGACCCCTTTGATCTGATGGTCAGTTGATACATTTCCTTACAAAAAACCAGCGATCTACGCATTTCTGGATTTTGCGATCTTCGATAGTTATCAAAGGTCCGAGTTTGTTGCAGGTACTTTCATGCACACAGAGAACCGACTCAAGCTAACGCGACGAGCCGTCGCTACCTGCGCGGTTGCATCCATACTTTCGGCTCCTACGCTTCTCCTCGCGCAGTCGTTTGGAGAGGTGCGCGGTAACACTACCGGCTTCATGATGCACAACTGGCAGGATCATTTCGATGAGCTTGGTCAGGGCATCAACTTTTCCGACAGCATTTCGCGCATCATGCGACATTGGATGCCAAGCGGGGAAATGTTCATTTATCCCACTTCAGCGCCGATGAGTGACCACCTCATACGCCGCGGATATTCAGAACTCACCTTTGAGGACCCTGCACCCGACTGGACACCGACACCTTCAATGACAGAGCGTGACCCTGATATGCCGCTCCTCCTCAGGCACAAAGCAACTTCAAAGGTTTGGCGAGGATTGTTTCTTGAGCGGCCTCGCACGGAGCCGATTTCTGCAAACGCGGATATTTGGAGCAGAGAGCGATTTATGGTCGAAGGGGCGGCGCGTTGCGGAGCCTGCTACACGGGTCGAAATCTCCTTAGTGCAAGAGTCATTGACACAGAGCAGGTTAAAGGACGCGGCATGCTGCCGGGAGGTTGCAAGCCCCCGGTAATCGAAATTGAAACTCGCCGGTCAGGCGGCTGGGACGGCGAAAGCCTGGCATACTCTCTTAGAACAGGCATTACCCCATCGGGCGACGCGTCTGGCAACGCTAAGGAAGAAGTCGTTCTCTACGGAAAACAGATTTTGACGGATGCAGGCCTCGAGGCCAAAGCGACCTATCTTATGGATGACCATGGTTAGTCAAATGGCGGAGGAACAGTAGAGTGGTGCGCTCAAATCGACGCAAGTTTTTGTTAGGAGGTGCAGCTTTGTGTGCTTCCGCCCGAATGTCTGTTGCCCAGAATGTGAAAGAAACCTTGTCCGCCGAAGAGGCTTCCATCCAACTTTTGCCAGAAAAGTATGGCGAAACTCGGATTTGGGGATTTGAGGGAGCCGCACCTGGGCCTGAAATCCGAGTGGTGCAGGGCAGCAGAGTGAAAAGGCGTCTCATCAACAACCTACCTGAGGCCACGTCAACACCTTTGCACGGAGTACGCATCGACAACGCTATGGATGGCGTGGCGGGTCTTACCCAGAATGCAGTCGCCCAAGGAGCATCTTTCGATTACGACTTCACGGTGCCCGACGCTGGCACCTATTGGTATCACTCGCATAATCGCTCGTTTGAACAGGTCGCGCGCGGCCTTCACGGAGCCTTGATTGTTGAAGAGTCCGAACCTCTCGATATCGAACGTGAAGAGGTACTTATACTCGACGATTGGCTTCTCGATCCGGAGACCGCCCAGATCGCAGACACGTTCGGAGCGATGCATAATCTGAGCCACGCAGGGCGGCTCGGGAACTACATCACGACAAACGGTCGGTATAACCTGGCCAAACGGGTGAAGCGGAATGATCGACTGAGGCTGCGATTGATCAACGCCTCGAATGCGCGTGTTTTTCAACTGGCGCTAGACGGACTCGAGGCCTGGATTGTCGCGCTGGATGGCATGCCTCTGACCCAACCCACGAAAGTGGAGGGCCCCTTTGTCCTTGCTCCTGCGCAGCGGATGGATCTTATCGCCGATGTGACTGCAGAAACTGGAAATGCTGGACACATTATCCAGATCGACCGCAGTGAGAGGTTCTCTCAGGTTGCCTTCGAAGTTACGGGCGACGCCTCCCGCGCGCGCCGCGAAGTGCCGAAACCGTTGCCACCGAACGCACATGCGATGCCCCTTCTGGCGGAGGCCCTTACTCTGGAACTGCTCATGGAGGGAGGCGCCATGGGTGGAATGCGTGGTGCGATGATGGGTGGCAGAAGGTTGTCCATGCGCGACATGATGCAGGCTGGCAGTTTTTGGGCCTTCAACGGGATGGTTGGGGGTATGGATGGAGAGCCTTTGGCTACTCTGACGCGCGGCGAAACGGTTCGCCTGAAGATTGTCAACGATACAGCTTTCCCTCACGGTATGCACCTTCACGGTATGCACTTCCACGAGATCAAACCCGATGGGAGTCTTGGGTCGCTTCGAGATACAACGCTGCTCGATCGTGGCACCACGCGGGAGATTGTGTTTGTGGCGGACAACCCAGGCAAATGGCTGCTGCACTGCCATATGCTCTCGCACGCGGCGTCGGGCATGATGACTTGGATCGACGTAGCATGAAGCAAATGATCGCGATATCAGGCGTCGGGCTTTTTGCAGTGCTTGGCGTGGGAGCGTATATCTGGACGGCCGAGGCCGCTGGTCCCGACGTTGGCGTGATGCCGGCTGACGTGGATATCGCCGTAGGCGAAGACCTTTACAAAGTGAACTGCGCTGCTTGCCATGGCGCAGACCTCAAGGGGCAGGCCAACTGGCGAAGCCCCGGTGAAGACGGTCGGTTGCCGGCACCGCCGCATGACGAAACGGGACACACCTGGCACCATGGGGATCAGGTTCTCTTTGAATACACTAAACTCGGTGGCCGCGCCCTGATGGAAGCCCAAGGTATGGAGTTTGACAGTGGTATGCCCGGCTTTGGGGATCAGCTTTCTGATCAGGAAATCTGGGAAATTCTGGGATACATCAAATCGACTTGGCCCAAGCGCATTCAAGAGATCCAATCCGTGCGCACCGAGGGTGAGACAAATAAAAGGAGTAATTGAATGCGAACTTTGATACGTGCGCTGTCCATAATCTTTCTCGCGTCCCTTCCTGTTATGGCACCGGCGCAGGATTTGACGGAGGACCGAGTGAAAGAACTCGTGCTTGAAGCCATTCGCGAGAACCCTGAGATTGTCTTTGAAGCCGCAATGCTCATGCGTCAGCGAGAAGAAGAGGCGCGTCAGGCGGCGCAAGCCACTGTCCTCGAACGCAATCGGGAGGCATTGCTGAACGACCCGAATGCCCCAGTTCTTGGCAATCCCAATGGTGACGTAACGGTCGTGGAATTCTTCGATTACAATTGTCCATATTGCCGGCGTGTGAAACCAAGCGTTGAGGCTTTGCTGGAGCGGGACAAGAATGTTCGGCTCGTCTATCGCGAGTGGCCGATTCTCGGAGAGGGTTCTGTGTTTGCCGCGCGTGCAGCGCTCGCATCCCGTGAGCAAGGAAAGTACGAAGAATTTCACTGGGCGATGATGGGAATGCAGGGTCGTGCCGAAGAGGCCTCGGTCTTGCGGATTGCTCAGCAGGTCGGCCTGGATCTGAGCCGCCTACGGCGAGACATGGAGTCAGAAGAGATCGACGAACATATCGCAACATCAGCGCGACTTACCGGAGAACTTGGGATAAGTGGTACGCCAGGCTTTGTGATAGGTGACAATATCGTAGCCGGTGTTATCGAGGCCGATCAAATGATCAGAATTGTAGAAGAGACACGTATATCAAGTAGATAGCGTCAGAATGTTGAGGCGTCGCAAACTATGGATTTGATCGCACCAATCACCCTCGCATTCGGCTGTTCTGTTGCGACTTCGGTTGGTCGCGCGTCAGAGTCTGTCGCGACCTCGGTACAAGGGTCGAGTCATGCGATGCCCTTGGGTATTGTAGCCGTGCAATGACAGCAGTTCATGTTTGGTATATGGAATTTCATCGTCCACCCCCTTTGTTAAACTGGATACTTGACCGTTCCAGTTGGCGGAAGATCAAGCGTCCGTCAAATCCGCGCACGCTATAGTCGCGTTCGGGTCAAAAGAGTATTTCGCAGATCACCCTGCCGTTCTTGCATGAATTTCCCATGCCATGGAACAGCGCACCACGTGCTGTCAGGCAGTTGAGAATGGGAACAAAAACGCCAAGCGGTCTCACCTCGAAGCAAATGAGACTGCCAACGGCACCACAATGATTGCGAAGCAGACCAGCACACCAGTATGCTGCGGCTTCGACAGACTTCCCTGTCTCTCCTCCGACTGTTTGAGCATTATTCGCTGCCCTTTATTAGGAAACTGAGCATAAGACGGTCACTCTCACAAGCTTAGGAGTTAATAAATATATTTAAAAACAAAGATTTAGTTGCGTGCGAGAAACTAGACGGATATTGATGGATTTTTTCTCAATTTGCCCCTTGAGATTCCAGTTACTGGAGGCTTTATCTAATGCTCGATCTGAATTGAAGGC
>CAZMRS010000084.1:0-6550 GCA_964568435.1 uncultured Boseongicola sp.
TGGGGTGACGCCGGGCAGCTTCTACTGGCACTTCAAGAACCGTGACGCGCTCTATCGTGCCTTGTTGAAAGACTGGCTCGCCACTAATGTGCATCCTTTCATCGAAGCGATGGAGAACGCCGCGGACTGTCCGAAAGCTCAATATCTGGCGCTTGCCTATGTTTGGGTTTTGAGCCCGCAGTTTGATGCGCCACTCGACGTCGCAATCCGGGAATGGGGAAAGACCTCAAAGCTCGCGGCACGCACGATGAAATACGTCGATCACAAGCGTATCTCGCTCTACCAGTGGGTTTTTGAAGGGTTCGGACATGATCCGATGTCGGCAATCGTCCGCGCACGCACGATGTATTTCCATCAGATCGGATACTACGCCATGCGGATCGAGGAAGACCCGGAAAAGCGTCTTCTTCAGATCCCGCACTATGCTGAGATCATCGCTGGCGATCCGTGGCTAAGGAAGCTCAAAACGTCCGCCGACATCAAAGCGGCACTGGTCAATTATCCGCGCCGAGAGAGCGTGGCGGACCGGATTGCGCGGCGTGGCATCGCTACTGTAAGTTAAGCCTCACAGCTCGGGGAAAACATGGGTTTGCTTCACGATCCCATAGACAAAGCTTGTGTCGATGGAGCTGATGCACCCGATCTCGTGAAGCCGCTGCCGGACAAAACGTTCGTAGTCTTCAAGGTCTGAGACCATCAAGCGCAAGAAATAATCGGCGGCTCCGGTCATCACGTAGCACTCCAGCACTTCGGGAATGTTTCGTACCTCAGCCTCGAACAGCTGAATCGTCTGACCAGTATGTGCGTTCAGCGTGACGCGTACGAAAACCGTGATCGGATAGCCGTAGGCCTTTGCATCCGCCTCGACGGTGTAGCCTTTGATGGCGCCGCTTTGTTCTAGGTTTCGCAATCGGCGGAGACACGGCGACGGCGACAGGTTCACATGCTCGGCGAGCTCCAGATTCGTCATCCGCCCGTTCTTCTGAAGCGCCCGGATAATCTTGCGATCTGTCGCGTCAATTTCAGAAGTTTTCGGCATATTATGCTAATCCTAAACCCATTAAGGGTCAATTTAGCAATCAAATGCCCCGCAATCCATCCCAATATAGCCCCATTGGCGGAAAGGATCGGCATGGACACGACGGGCAAAGGGTTTTCGACGCGGGCGATACACCACGGGTATGATGCCGCCGCGCATCAAGGCTCCTTGAACCCGCCGGTCTACCTGACGTCAACCTTCACATTCGACACCGCCGAGGCAGGTGGCGCGATGTTTGCTGGCGAGCAGGAAGGGCATTTCTACAGCCGCATCTCAAATCCGACCCTGGATCAGCTTGAACAGCGTATTGCCAACCTGGAGGGCGCGGAGGCAGGGCTTGCCACAGCATCCGGGATGGGCGCCATCTCTTCGGTGTTCTGGACTTTGGTCGCTGCAGGCGACGAGGTGATCATCGACAAGACGCTTTACGGCTGCACCTTCGCTTTTCTGACACACGGGCTGACCAAGTTCGGCGTCACGGTTCTTCCCGTCGATCTAACCAACCCTGAAAATCTTTCCAACGCAATCACGGACCGAACCAAAGTCGTGTACTTTGAAACCCCGGCAAACCCGAACAACCGATTGGTGGACATCGCCGCCATCTCGCAAATCGCGCGCGCGAAGGGCGCAAAAGTGGTCGTCGACAACACCTACGCGACGCCGGTTCTGACTCGCCCATTGGAACATGGAGCCGACATCGTCCTGCATTCCGCCACGAAGTATCTGGGCGGCCATGGCGATCTGGTTGCCGGGCTGATCGCAGGATCGGCGGAGGACATGCAACAGGTCCGTCTAATCGGACTGAAAGATATGACAGGCGCTGTGATGTCCCCTCTGACGGCCATGCTGATCTTGCGTGGCCTGAAAACGCTGGAGCTGCGGGTGGAACGGCACTGTCAAACCGCGATGTGTGTGGCAGAGGCGCTTGAAGCCCATCCCGCTGTAGCGCGTGTGCATTATCCAGGGCTCTCCAGCTTCCCGCAGCGAGACCTGGCCAAACGCCAAATGTCGAGCTTCGGTGGCATGATCCCTTTTGAGGTCGTCGGCGGCAAAGCAGGCGGCATCGCCATGATGAATCGCCTGAACCTCATCCAACGTGCCGTAAGCCTCGGTGATGCGGAAAGCCTGATCCAGCATCCCGCCAGCATGACGCATTCGACCTACACACCCGAAGAACGGGCCGAACACGGGATCGCCGAGGGGCTCGCGCGCCTGTCAGTCGGGCTCGAAACGGCAGATGACCTGATCGATGACCTGATGACGGCACTTTCTTCACACAACGCAATCGCGGCTGAATAAAGCCCAAGCGCGGAGGATGACATGACTGACAAGAGACTCTTCGGTGACGCCAAAAGCCAGATGGCCAAACGCCAGCCCGGGCGCTGGATCAATGAGTTGGACCGCACCCGCCAGGCAGGCCCCTTCCTCGACACACATCCGATGAACGGCATGGGGATGTCGACCAAGGCGGTTCAAGCGGGCACCCATGATGATCCGCGCACCGGGGCGGTCGGCACGCCGATCTACCAGACCTCAACCTTCATCCTGCACGAGGAAACCTACGGCTCAATCGAAGAAGGTTTCGGGCGCGACCGCTTTATCTACACCCGCTATGGCAACCCGTCGCAATGGGCGGTGCAGGAAAAGCTGGCAACACTCGAAGGCGCGGAAAGCGCGATTGTGTTTAGTTCCGGTATGGCGGCAATCACTGCAGCGGTGATGGCCATGGTCGACAAAGGCGCGCATGTCGTCGCCGCGAGCGACCTCTATGGCGGGACCTACAACCTCTTTAACCAAGAGTTCCCATCGATGGGCATGTCAGCGACACTGGTCGACAGCTATGATCTTGAGGCCATCGAAGCCGCGATCCAGCCCAACACGCAAATCCTATATTTCGAGGTGATCACCAACCCGGTCTTGAAGGTAGTGGACATTCCCGCTCTGGTCGACATCGCAAAGCGCAATAACCTGCGCCTGATCGTGGACAGCACGTTTGCCCCACCCCCAGTGATGAAGCCGCTGGAACTTGGCGTTGATCTGGTCGTGCATTCAGCCTCGAAATACCTCAACGGTCATTCCGACCTCATCGCGGGTGTCGTTTGCGGCCCCCGAAAGCTGGTCGATATGATCTGGCCCCGCTTGTTGAACTACGGCGGCTCGCTCGACCCGCATGCCTGCTTCCTGCTGGAGAGAGGCTTGAAAACGCTCGATATTCGCATGAAGGCGCATGAGGCTTCGGCTACGGCATTGGCAGAGTTCCTCGAAACGCACCCTGCGGTGGAAAATGTGCTCTACCCGATGCTGCCAAGTCATCCAGATCATGATCGCGCCAAAAAGCTGATGAAAATGGGTACTGGCAATGTGACCTTCTTTGTCAAAGGCGGCGATCAGGCTGCTTTGGCTTTGCTGGATCATTTACATCTGCCCAAACAGGCCACGAGCCTTGGCGGGATCGAAAGCCTGATCAGTCTGCCCTTCAACTCCTCGCAAGCGACGATGACCAGCCGTCAACGGTCCGACATAGGAATCCATCCCGGCTGTGTGCGCCTGTCCGTCGGCATCGAAGATGCCGCCGACCTCATCGCCGATTTTGACCAAGCTCTGAATGCCATATCTTCAATGAAAGGGGCCGCATAATGCGCAACTCCATCCCAACCGCCGCGCTTAGCGAGTTCGTCAACGAAGTCGCGGACAATCCCGAAGAAGGTTTGATGAGTTACGGTATCGAAGTCGACTGGGAAAGCGGAACCCGTGCCCGCACTTCGACCAAGCCAATGCTTGTGGGACCACATAAGGTCAGCCGGTCCTTCGTCTGGAAGGCCGACGAGCCGCGCCAGTTGATGGGCAACAACCATGGCCCCAATCCTCAGGAACTGCTGCTCTCGGGTCTTGGGTCCTGCATGATGGTAGCCTTCGTCGCCGGGGCCACAGCTGAGGGTATTCAGCTTGAGTCCGTGAAGATCGACTTTGACGGCACGCTTGATTTGCGCGGATTTATGGGGCTAGCAAGCAACGCAACCGTCGGTTTCCCCGAAATTCGGTATACGATCCATGTGACCGGCGACGGCACGCACGAGCAGTTCGAAGAGCTGCACAAGAAGGCCGTCAAACACAGCCCGAACGCGCAAACGGTGATCAATCCTGTCAGCCTTTCGGGCGACATCGTCGTGAGCCAGATCGAAGACTAATACCTGACCTCCCGGAGCCTCGTCATGACCGTTTCGCGCACCCATCTGAAGACCGTCGAGCAATTGCTGCTCTGGCATTCGCATTGGATGATCCATCACGCGAACCACGTCCGCCCCAAGGTGGACGGGATTAAGATCGGCGGGCATCAGGCGTCCTCGGCCTCCATGGTTTCGATCATGACAGCGCTCTATTTCTCGGCGTTGCGCCCTGAGGACCGGGTTGCGGTTAAACCCCATGCCTCGCCAATCTTCCACGCCGCACAATACGTGATGGGCAACCAAACACGCGAGCGGATGGAGAACTTCCGCGGTTGGGGCGGCGTTCAAAGCTATCCGAGCCGCACGAAAGATGTGGACGATGTAGATTTCTCGACCGGGTCGGTTGGGCTTGGCGTGGCGATCACGTCGTTCGCGTCGATTATCCAGGACTACATCGCGGCCAAGGACTGGGGCAAGGACGCGCCGATGGGCCGGATGGTTGCGTTGGTCGGTGACGCGGAACTGGACGAGGGCAACATCTACGAGGCCCTGCAGGAAGGGTGGAAGAACGACCTGCGCAAAACCTGGTGGATCATCGACTATAACCGGCAATCTCTGGATGGGATCGTACGCGAGGGTTTGTTCAAACGGATCGAAAAGATCTTTGACGCCTTTGGCTGGGACGTTGTTCGCATCAAACACGGTGCATTGCAGCGTGCGGCCTTTAAGGAACCCGGCGGCGACAAGCTGCGCGATTGGATCGACGCCTGCCCCAACCAGGAATACTCGGCACTCACCTTCATGGGTGGTGCGGTTTGGCGTAAGCGTCTGATGGACGACCTTGGCGATCAGGGCGACGTATCGGCCCTGATTGACCGGCGCAGCGACGATGAGCTTGCGGCTTTGATGGAAAATCTGGGCGGCAACTGCGTGTCCACAATGGCCGACACCTTCGACGCCATCGACCATGATCGCCCCACCTGCTTTCTGGCCTACACGATCAAAGGCTGGGGCACACCGATCGCAGGTCACAAGGACAACCACGGCGGCTTGATGAACAAAACCCAGTTCAAAGACTGGCAACAGCATATGGGCGTCGCGGAGGGTCAGGAATGGGACCGTCTCGCCGGCGTCAAAGACCCCGCCGTACTTGAGGCTTTCCTGGAAGACGTCCCCTTCTTTGCCTCCGGACCCCGCAGGTTCACCGACGCAAAGGTTCAGGTTCCCGCGATTGACTTCAGCACCGACCGCGAGATTTCCACACAAGCGGCATTCGGCAAGATCCTCGACGATCTCTCGAAAGGTGACAGTGATCTTGCCGCCCGGATCGTCACCACATCGCCCGATGTGACGGGCACAACGGGCCTTGCTTCATGGGTCAACCGACGAAAGCTCTTCGCGCGCTCGGAACAAGCCGATGCCTTTATCGAGCATCGGATCCCCTCCACTGCGAAATGGGCCTTCACGCCTGAAGGCCAGCATATCGAACTGGGCATCGCCGAAATGAACCTGTTCCTGTTGCTTGGCGCCGCGGGCCTATCTCATTCGCTGTTTGGCAAGCGTCTCCTGCCCATCGGAACGGTTTACGATCCCTTTGTGCACCGAGGTCTCGATGCGCTGAATTATGCCTGCTATCAGGATGCTCGTTTCATGATCGTTGGCACACCTTCTGGTGTGACACTCGCGCCTGAAGGCGGCGCTCACCAGTCCATCGGCACACCACTGACCGGCATGAGTCAGGATGGACTGGCGAGTTTCGAACCGGCGTTTGCCGATGAATTGGCAGTCATCATGGAATGGGCGTTCGACTACATGCAGCGCGATGGCGAAGGCGACCCGGACGAACGCACCTGGCTGCGTGACGAGACCGGCGGCAGCGTCTACCTGCGCTTGACAACCAACCCGATTGAGCAGCCTGGCAAGCGCCACGACAACGCCTTCCGCCAAGGTGCGATCGATGGCGCTTATTGGCTGCGCAAACCGGGGCCGAACTGCGATGTCGTGATCGCATATCAAGGTGCTGTCGCTTCCGAGGCGATCAAGGCCGCCGGGATCATCGGTGAAGGCAGGCGCGACATCGGCGTTCTCGCCGTGACGTCTGCCGACCGATTGAACGCCGGTTGGACGGCCGCGCAGCGCGCAAGGTCCCGAGGTAACGGTGCAGCTCGATCCCATATAGAGACGCTGCTGTCCGAGCTCCCGCCCCATTGTAAGATCGTCACCGCCATCGACGGGCACCCCGCAATACTCGCATGGCTCGGCGGCGTCGCTGGCCACAAGACGATCTCATTGGGCGTCGAGCATTTTGGGCAAACCGGCACGATCAACGATCTTTATAAACATC
>CAZMRS010000084.1:6574-7837 GCA_964568435.1 uncultured Boseongicola sp.
GAAAAGGTCCAGGGCCTCACACACGGCAATGCAATTCGCATGCCAGTCGGAGTGTGAAGCACGATTGTGTTAAGCCAAACCTAACAACGAGGAATGCGGCGCGCCGGAATTGGTTACAGTTCGGGGTTTCATCGCCAGTTGCGTTGCCCTGTTGAGCCTATGTCTGTGTCGCCCTGCTTCTGGACGCATTGAACTGAAAGTGTGCCCATATGCATCAGCAACGGTCTCTGAACGGCCCTTACCGATCACTCAACCAAGGATTGGATTGCTCCAGACGAAGCCCTTTTCCGGAACATCGCCACCAACTTGAAGTGTCAGGCGCGCCTATTTCAAGCGCTGAGGCACCTGCGCCGTGTTGCTCCATTGCCGGGGCGACTGGCCGTACATTCGCTTGAATTCACGGCTGAATTGAGAAGAGCTTTGATAGCCTACGTCCCATGCCGCCTCCGACACGGACTTGCCTTCGGCGATCTTCATTGCGGCATTGTTGAGCCGCATGGATTTCACGAATTGGATCGGAGACATTGTTGTGGCTTCCTTAAACCGCCGATGGAGTACCGCCCGGCTCATGCCAACGTGCCTGGTCATGTCGTCGATGGTGACTTGTTGGTTCAAGTGGGTTGAGAGGTAGTCGATGGTGCGCGCGATTTCGTTGCCGACGCCAAAGGCCCGTCTTGCGGCGGCCCCAGCTTCGCCCATGAGCACCGCATAACACAACTCGCGCAGACGCCCCTGCCCGAGCACCTCCAAATCAACCGGATTGTCGAGCAACTCAACCAGCCGCAGCAGTGCTTGCGTGAATCCACCATCCCAAAACGCCAATGCCAAAGCCGATGGCATTTCATATCGCAATTGTCTGTTCCCACCAGCGGCGGTCTCGATTTCCATTGTGAGTTCGCGCATCATGCGTGGATCCAAAGTGACTACGACACCGAGCAGAGGATCGTCCTTGGAAGCCTGCGGCGTACCCGCCTGGACCGGCAAAGTCATGGGGCATAGCAGGTATTTGTCGCTGCCATAGACGTGGTGCTCACCGTCCAGCACGGCTTCCTTGGTGCCACTGAGAATAGCCACCACCGTGGGTTCGTAGACCGCAGGCATGCAGGGAATGGCCTCGGTCACCCGGAAAAGCTGGACGCCTTTCAACGCGGTTTTGAAGAGACCTGCCTGTGGCAAATGGCGCTCGACAAGGTCTTTGATCCGGTCTTTGCTCATGCACCCTAGCTGGCAGAGGACTTTCATCTTTGCAATCGGGTTGAGACG
>CAZMRS010000085.1:0-7826 GCA_964568435.1 uncultured Boseongicola sp.
TGTTTCGTGCAGTCCCCCGGCATGGAGATGTGGCACCCAAACCCGGATTTCTTCTTCCAACCCGGCGCAGGTCCGGTTTTGGACATCGGACCCTACTATGTATCAAACCTCGTACAACTTCTCGGACCCGTCACCCGAGTCACGGCCATGGCGACGAGCGCATCCGACACGAGAACGATCACATCTCAGCCTCGCTACGGCGAGAAAATCCCAGTTGAGACGCCGACCACCATCCACTCAATTCTCGAGTTCCATTCAGGAGCACAGATTACATTCTGTGCAAGTTGGGATGTTTGGGAGCATGGCCATTCCAACATGGAGCTCTACGGCAACAAAGGCACGCTTCACGTGCCAGATCCGAACTTTTTTGGCGGCGAAGTGCGCATGACGAATGAACGCGCATTCGTTAACCCGCTGCTCGATTGGGATCACCCGCTGTCGGTGCCGAATGATGGAACAAACGCCAACTACCGGACCGCAGGATTGGCCGACATGGCGATCTCGATCCTCGAAGATCGTCCGCACCGCTGCTCGAACGACTTCGCGCAACATGCCGTCGACGTTATGACGTCCATTTTGAAAGCCGCCGAAGACTCGCGCGTCATCACGTTGTCCTCAACGTGCGAGCGCCCAGCGGCACTCGACCCCGACGCGGCACGCGCTTTGCTCGCCTAGTATGCTTTCCGGAGGCCTCGATGAGCGATTACAAGGATCCTGGTAAAACCATCGAGGCGCGGACAGCCGACCTCCTGTCGCGCATGACATTGGAGGAGAAAATCGCGCAAATGCATGCGATATGGCTCTTCCTGTCCGAAGATGGAGAGCATGAAATAAGATCCGATCGGTTCACGGGCAACTCGGACGCGGACGTAGTGTTTGATCGTTTGAGACACGGGCTCGGCCAGATCACGCGCCCCCTCGGGACACGAAATGTTGCCCCCGCGCAGGGCGTCCGTGCGCTCAACCGACTGCAGAAGTTCCTGGTGGAGGAAACCCGCCTCGGTATTCCAACGATCTCCCATGAAGAATGCCTTTCCGGTCTTATGGCCGCCGGAGCAACATTGTTCCCGTCGTCCCTTGCCTATGGGGCAACGTGGAACCCCGACCTGATCGAACGTGTTGGCGAAGCCATCGGCAGTGAACTCCTCTCCGTCGGTGCAAGACAAGGACTCGCTCCCGTGCTGGACGTGGCACGCGACGCCCGTTGGGGCCGGACCGAAGAAACCTTTGCCGAAGATCCATACCTCACCGGAATTCTCGCCACAGCTTATGTCAAAGGTCTCCAAGGCGAAGACCGACAAGTCCTGGCCACGCTTAAACATTATGTCGGCCATTCGTACTCGGAAGGTGCGCGAAATCATGCGCCCGTACACCTGGGATGGCGCGAATTGAACGACGACTTCGCACTTCCCTTTGAAATGGCCGTGAAGCTGGCGAACGTTGGCTCGGTCATGCCTGCGTATCACGACATTGACGGCGAACCTGTTCACGCATCCAAACACTTACTGACCAAAGTGTTGCGCGAAGATTGGGGGTTCGATGGTATCGTCGTCGCCGACTACATTGGCGTCAAACTCCTTAAAACGCACCACGCAATTGCCACAGACGATGCAGAAGCGGCAGCACTGACATTCAATGCAGGACTTGATGTCGAACTTCCGGGCCACGACTGCGCACCAAGTCTGATCGAAGCCGTCGATCGCGGATTGATTGATGTCGATACCATTGACGCGATCGTATCTCGCATCTTGAGCGAGAAGTTCCACCTCGGTCTCTTCGAAAAACCGTACACCGACGACACAGCGATCTCCCTGCGCACGCCCGAAACGGTAAATCTGGCGCGCGACGTCGCGGAACAGTCGGTTACAATCCTCGACAATAACGGCATCTTACCCCTTGATACGAATAAGAAAATCGCGATCATTGGCCCCACTGCAGCCGACCCATTGGCGCTGCTGGGCGACTATGCCTTCCCAGTTCACCTTATCAATCACGACGCCGTCGAGGACGTCGCGAACGTAGTGACAATCTTGGATGGCCTCACCGCTGCGCTTCCTAATGGCTCCGTTAGCTACGCCCAAGGATGCTTCATCCTGGAGAAACGCGGATCAGGTACCCCGGTCTTCCCCGGAGATGTGGACGATCACACGTCGCTTCAGCTCAACTCACCGATCTCAACGCGTTTGGATCTCATCGATGATGCCGTTGCAGCAGCCAACACCGCCGACGTTGCTATCGTTTGCGTCGGTGACCTCTCCGGCATCTTCCAAACAGGAACCGTGGGCGAAGGCTCCGATGCCGATACACTCGAACTGCCGGGTGTCCAGCAACAGCTTCTCGATGCTGTTGTCGCAACTGGAAAACCCGTGATCGTCGTTTTAACCAGTGGCCGACCCTACAACCTCGGAGGTCAGGAAAAAAAGATTGCCGCGCAGGTCATGGCGTTCTTCGGCGGCGAGCAAGCAGGAACCGCTCTGGCAAACGTCCTTACTGGCGCAGTTGAACCATCAGGGCGTCTCACTCTCTCGGTCCCGCGCAACGTTGGAGCCTGCCCTTACTTCTACAACCACAAGTTCAAATCGGCAGGCACGCCGGTCGCCCGGCATTTCGGAACGGATTACCCGTTTGGCCACGGTCTCAGCTACACAGACTTCGAATTTGGCGATCTTCAACTCGAGAGCCAAGAAGTTAACGTAGAAACTGGCACAATTAAGGTGTCTTGTCAGATTACGAACATTGGTCGCCGCAAAGGCTTCGCTATCCCTCAATTATACGTTCGCGATCAAGTCGCATCAGTCGTCAGGCCGATCAAAGAACTCAAAGGCTTTGCAAGGCTTGAACTTCAGCCGGGTCAATCCGCGAGAGTACACTTTGACCTACCGACCGACATGCTGAGCTTTACCGGCACTGAAGGACATCGCATCGTCGAACCGGGTGTATTTGACATCATGTTAGGTGCATCCAGCGGCGATATTCGCCTCCATGCCGAAGCAACGCTTATTGGTGGAACTCGACCACTACCAAAACACTGGCGCATGGAATGCGGCTCACGGGTGGATTTGCGTTAGTCATATCCTTCACGTCAGCGCGTCAAACGCCAGCTTCGCGGCGATAACAACCAGCAGCAAGAGAATGGCACGGTCGAAAGATTCGCGCGACATGAAACGCGCCAACCGCGACCCGATCCAGATCCCACAGAACATCGGGATCGCTGCCAAAATACCAATGGCTGCACGCTCCCAAGTCAATAATCCGAACGCGATCAAGGATGGCACTTGCAACGCAGCCATCGACAGAAAGAACACCGAAATCGTCCCGATGAAATCCATCCGAGACAGCCGTAAGGCGTTGAAGAATGGGATCGTTACTGGCGCCGATAACCCGCCTGCCCCTTGCATGAGCCCGCCAACGAAGCCGACTGGAATAGCCAATGAGAGGCCGCTCTGTCGCGAAAGAACCCAATCCGGCCGACTAAGACGCATAACGACATAAAGGACCACGATGCCCGCCATAACCAGTGTGATAACGTCAGTCGGCAATTGTGCGAGAAGAAGCGTCCCGGGGATGACCCCAACCGCCGCGGCTATCGCATGGCGCCAAGCAAATCTTCGGTCTTCTATCTGGTTCTGAAAAGTCGTTGCCTGCCAACCATTTGAAATGATGTTCAAAACAGCGAAAATCGCAACAGCCGTTTGTACATCCGATATGACGGCGACAAACGGCACGCCGATTAACGGAGCGCCAGCACCGGTCGCGCCTTTCACAATCCCACCGAGCGCAATACCCGCGCAACCAATCAATAGGATCGTCATTTCAATGGCGAAAAACTCATTCATCGAATTAACGGCTACCTTATGCCATACGCCCAGACATCGGAGGGGGATCCGCGAAGGGACAAATCGTCGGCCATGACCGTAATGTCGTTGGTTGGGCGTTTCACGATAGCTCTAAGATCTTTGCGACCAATCACTTTAGCAGGAACTGTCACAAACATGACCAATGCCACTTCCACCAAGCATACGACGCCCCGTCTGGCTTCATGTTTCTGAGCTCCAGCTACCCAACGCAATTGTTGGCATTCACTTGGAGGCGACCGCCTCGAATTCTCGTCCCAGCTTCGCCAATCCCCCGGCTCCGCCGACAGATTGCACCGAAGCTGCGCCGCATGCATTTCCCTGCGCTAAACAGTCTTCCAATCGCCGACCGCGCAGCCATTCCGAGATGAACCCACCGTTGAAGGCATCTCCCGCACCTGTTGCATCAATGACCTTCACTGGCGTTGCCGTTACTGAAGCCCATTTGGCTTCCAAACGTCGTTTGGCCTTGGCACCTTCGGCACCGCCTTTGACAACCAACAAGTCAGGAAGATTTAGGTCCATACCTAGCGAAACCAACGCATCCAACTCTCGTTCATTGGGTAGGAAAACATCGACGGCTGCAATCAGCTCAAAAGCACTGCGTTCGAAAGCATCTTGCCATCCGCAATCAAGCGAAATCGTCATTCCCTGCGCGCGGGCTTGCTCCAGCAGGCCGGGATTTTCCTCCAACGTGCCAAGCTCGCCGATGTGCAGATGACAAAACCCTTTCGGCAAACCTTGATCGAAGTCCGGCAAAGCCGGACCAGTTGCGCGGGTCAAAAAGGCCCTGTCCGCCCCGCACGTCATTGCCACCGTTATCTGAGGCTCGGACCCTTGTTCTGGTCTGACACAATGTTGGGCATCAACACAATGTTCGGTTAGCTCTTGCGCCACAGTCCCATCAAACGGCGGTGCAGGCAGTTGCGCAAAAAGCGCCGTTTCATGTCCAAGTGCAGAAAGCATCGCCGCGGTAATGAAAGCACCACCACCGGCGTGCAGTGAAACGCTCTCCGCAAAGACTTCGGTCCCGGGCGAAGGCAACCGCGGTGCGCCTGTGAAAATCACATCGCAATACATCCGACCTGCGCAGAGGACTGACTTGCTCATCCGATCGCCACTCCACTCCCCGCATCAAAGAGATGCAAATGCTCGACCCCTGCTCCCAGATGAACCGTCTGCCCAACCGCAGGCGGGTTCCGGCCATCCGCTTTTGCGATCACTTCTCCACTGGGTGTATCCACATAGATCAATGTCTCAGGACCAAGCGGCTCCTGCACCGTCACTTTGCCGCTGATGATTGGATTGGTGTCATCCGGGTGAAGATCATCTGGACGTACACCAAGCAGGACATCACCGCTTGCAGCCAACGCACCCGCCATCTGAAATGGCGCGCCCCCTTCAAGCGACACGCCATCGGGGCCAGCTTTTCCCGTTAGTAAGTTCATTGACGGCGCCCCAATAAACCGGGCCACAAACGTATTTGCGGGTTTGTGGTACACTTCAGAAGGCGTTCCCACCTGCTGGATATGCCCATCCTTCATAATCACGATGCGATCGGCCATCGTCATCGCCTCAACCTGATCGTGAGTCACAAAAATGATCGTGTTTCCAACACGTTGATGCAAACGTTTAATCTCCAATCGCATCTGAGTGCGAAGCTGCGCGTCCAGGTTAGACAAAGGTTCATCGAACAAGAAAACCGCAGGGTCCCGAACCATCGCGCGTCCAATCGCCACGCGTTGCCGCTGACCACCTGAAAGTTGCGACGGCTTTCGCTCGAGCAGATCAGTCATGTCCAGAATGCCAGCAACCTCAAGGATGCGCTTCTCCTTGTCTTCCTTCGGCATCTTTGAAGACCGCAATCCAAACGCGATGTTCTTCTTCACTGTCATGTGCGGGTAAATCGCGTAGTTCTGGAACACCATCGCGATATCACGCTCTTTCGGTTCCAGATTGTTCACCTCTCGTCCACCGATCTCGATGATGCCGCTCGTGGTCTCTTCCAGCCCGGCAATCAACCGCAGTGTCGTCGACTTCCCGCAGCCCGAAGGACCGACAAAAACAACGAACTCGCCGTCATCCACATCCAATGAGATGCCATGCAACACCTCTGTTGAGCCATAGGATTTCGTCAGATTATGAAGAGCAAGATTGGCCACGTCAGGTCTCCAGTAGCTCGGAAAATGATGTACTCAGGCGGGTTTCTGCGTCGCTCAAACGCGCTTTTCTTACTGACTGCGCTTTCTCAAGCACCGAGCGGTCGAATTCATTATTTCTAAGTGCCGCCAACAGGGAAATTGGCGCCGGTCCCCCGACCCGGTCGCGCAACCGAACAAATGTCTCGGGCGCTGTCGCGGTTCGAAATGCAGCCTCGTCCAATGATGACGCCTGACCAACGATCGCCTCAAAAGCATTGGAGAACGCAAGGTACCCGTCCCCGAGCGCAACGCCATCTTCAATAACCGCAGACGCCGTCTTGGCAGCCACTTCATGTGCCTGACGAAAGCTCAACCCATCCTGGCGAACAAGGGTATCGGCAAGCTCAGTGATGGTGATGCACGCCGCTTCAGTGTTTCGCCGCACGTTCTCGCTATTAATCGAACAAGCAGGCAAAAACGCCGTCATCAACTCAATCACACGTCCGCCACTTTCAAACGCCGCATACCCAGCTTGCTGCACTTCCCCTTCGCTATCGTTCATGTCGGTGAACGGTGTGTTGTGCATCGTGTTCACCACCATGTCACAGCGCCCGACAGTCACAGA
Source organism: uncultured Boseongicola sp. (assembly GCA_964568435.1). Taxonomy (GTDB): domain Bacteria; phylum Pseudomonadota; class Alphaproteobacteria; order Rhodobacterales; family Rhodobacteraceae; genus Boseongicola. The sequence continues at coordinate 6,621 of CAZMRS010000085.1, forward strand.
CGCCAGGTGACGCATATGTTCTATCGGAACCGGATTGCGCTTTTGCGGCATGATGGAACTGATCTGTACGAGCGCGTTTGGCACATAAAGCTGCCCAACCTCAAAGCTCGACCAGAATGCCATGTCCTGAATGAGCCGTCCCAGGTGCAAAAACACCAGCTTCATCGCGCTGTACAACCCGGTCACATAGTCAACGGAAGCAATGCAACCGTAGGAGTTGACCAATGGCCCCTCAAAGCCCAGCAGGTCCGCCATTCGCCCGCGATCAATCGGAAAACCAGACGTCGTAATCGCCGCAGCCCCCATTGGACAATGCCCTAGGCCGTCAATCGCAGCAGACAAACGCTCGGCGTCACGATTCAGCACCTCAATCGCCGCTCCGAGGTAATGCCCAAAGGTCGTCGGCTGCGCAGGCTGACCGTGCGTATAGGCAACGATCAACGTCTCCGCCTCAGCACGTGCTTTTTCCGTCAGCGCGGCAGACAGTCCCGTGGCCCCGGAAAGTAATGCTTCCGCCCGCCCGCGCAGAGCCATTTTGAACAACGTATGATCCATATCGTTGCGGGACCGCGCCGTATGCAAAGCACCACCAAGATCACCCAAGCGGCGCTTCAATTCGGCCTCAACGAGAAAGAAGTAGTCTTCGTACTCGCCCGTGTATTCCAATGCCTCGACGTCTGTTTCAGCTTCAATCGCTTGCAACGCAGCAGCGATCTTAGCGCCGTCCTCCCGCGAGAGAATTCCGGTTTCGACAAGCATCACGAGGTGCGCGCGATTGATTGTGCCCATATGCGCCGCATAGTGGGTTTTTACGCCATCAAAAAGTGGCGCGAGCACGGTGCGCATGTAGACCGGATCGGGGAAAACGCTTTCGTCCGTCATCCCTTCAACCCCGCCATCACAACGCCGCGAATGATGAAACGCTGGAAGATCAGGAACACGACCAACGTTGGTATCGTGTTTCCATACTATTTTCAATCCAGTTCAAGTTCTGGGCCGAACACCCCTCACTGAATCAAATGATCCAATTGGAGGCTGTTATGCTCAAGATCACAACTATCGCCGTTATCGGCGCTCTCGCATTCGCGCCTGCTGCCATCGCCGGCGGCCACAACAACAGCAACAAGGCCGCCGCGCAAGGAATGGCTATGGCGCTCAAAGGCGGTGGCGGTGGAAACAACTCGCCGCTGAAAGAAGTCCTCGAAC
>CAZMRS010000086.1:0-7740 GCA_964568435.1 uncultured Boseongicola sp.
AAATCTCAAAGGCCGAGAAGGTCACAAAATCGAGTGTTACAGGTCTGTGCGTTGGCGCAAATCTAAGGACACCTTGTGGGCCACGCCGGATCGAGTTTCTGCGCGTCGGAGACTTGGTGGTGACACGAGATAACGGCCTCCAACCAGTCCGCATGGTTTGGACAAAGACCCTATCTGAGAGTGAGATCGCGGCCGACCCCTCGCTCGCCCCCATCGTCTTAAAAACGCGGGCCGTTGGCCCAATGATGCCTCTGCGTGATCTCTCAGTCGCGCCAGGCCATAGATTATTGATTCCAGGTTGGCGTCTAGAGGACGAAGCCGACAACGAAGCTTGCCTTGTCCCGGCACGAGACCTTTCTGACCTAAACGATAGCATCTTTGTAGATCGGGCTCACGAAGAGGTCGTTTTCCACAATGTGGTATTCGATGAGCCGCAGGTAATTTCTGCAAACGGCCTACCTGTCGAGTCTTTCATGCCCACAAGAGAAGCAATGAAAGCCGCGCCAAAGGCGGTTCGCGAAGACTTGCAAAAGGCCTTCCCGGATCTTGGACCAAAATTCACGGACTACCCCGCCCCGCGCTACAAGATGCGCGAACGCGTTTCCTACATTCCAGACTACGCATAGCGCCTACTTGAATCGCGCCGGGCTCAAAGCGTCTACAACTTCTCTGGTCAAAACAGGCGCTTCTCCAAACACTAGATCGGCAAGACACTGTGATGCGGCAGGCGAACTTTGGATGCCGTAACCACCCTGACCAGCACACCAGAAGAAGTCATCCATATCAGGGTCCGCCCCGATAACCAAAGAACGATCCGGTGAAAAGGTCCTTAACCCCGCCCAAGTCGCGATAGGGCGCTTCACATGTTCGGTGACGTAAGCACCATAGCGATGCAAACCCTCAGCAAGCACCATATCGTCAGGCCACGCGTCCATCGCTTTTATCGGATGCTCCTCCGCTGGTGAAACAAGCCAGCTTCCGCCGTCAGGTTTGGCATACCAGCTTTCTCCCGGCCCAAATAGCATTGGCCAACGGCGAACATCGTGATCACCCGGAGCCGGTAGCCGCGCCATTGAGCGGCGGCTCGGCTGAAGCCCAATCTTCTTGACTCCAGCAAGACTTGCAACTTCGTCGGCCCATGCCCCAGCCGCGTTCACCAAGATATCCGCTTCAATCTCTGTTTGCCCATCCGAGATCTGCCAACATGCCGCCCTCTCAATGGCTGTCACTCGGCTACTGCTTTTGACGACTGCGCCTGCTCTTCTTGCTTCCTTTAGGAACCCTTGCAAGAGCCTGTCAGTGTCAATGTCGTGTGCGTCGTCGTGCACCGCCGCTCGAATGACGTTTGGGGCCAGTACTGGCACCCGATCAAAGGCCGCGGAAACATTCACTTCATTCATGCGCATAGTGACCAAATCACGCTGAAACTGCTCTTCATCTTCGGCGTTTGTGACGATCATAAGTCCGCGCGGACTAAGTACTCCTTGTGCCTCGTGATAGAGCCGCGAAGCTCGGTTCAAGGTGCACGTCGTATCAGTTCCATAGTTCTCTTCGAACATGGCAGCCGACCGGCCGCTGCTATGATAACCAAATTGGGTTTCCGCTTCCAAAAGTGTGACGTCTGCCTTTTGCGCCAAGCGAGCAGCTGCGGAAGCTCCCGCTATGCCACCACCGATGACAACGACTCGGGTCACTTCGCCTTTTCGATGGCAGACGACAAGGCGGTCAATATTGCTCTGGCAGACTCAATCTCCCGTGCATCAAGCTCTTCGGAGATCTCCTTCAGAAGCCCTTCTTCTCCAAGGGATGCCTGCGCGTGCACCTGCTCGCCGCGAATAGTCGCCTCCAAAAGGCGCGACGATTTATGAGCCGGATTCTCAACAAACTCAGCCAATTGGCGCTCCACCAAAGAGTCGGCACGCTTTTGGATGTGCTGACGCGAAACGCCGCGGCTTCGGGCTATCTGCGGCACGGTCGCGGCGCCCTCAAAAACCAGGTAGTCCAAAACATCGCGCTCCGCACCCGTGATCTGCTCTTCAGTCGTGGCAACACTCGTCCAAGATCGCGAAACCCGACGCGCCTGCGCAATCAGATCGACGATTGATCCATGGTGAGGGTCGGCGGGGTTCATCGACGTACAAGCTCCGATAGCGACTCATACACTTAAGTCTGCAAATGGAATGCCACTAAAGACCGGTCCGTCTCAACCTGACTCCTCTAGGCGATCTGTCGCAGGTGCAGGTGTTGGGGCAAGTTTGCAAAGTTTTGCATAAAGATCCGGCGACATCTCAAAATTTATCGCATCAAGGGAAGGCTCGAGTTGTTCTGCCGAGCGTGCCGAGATGATTGGACCATGCACACCTTTGTGCTGCGCGACCCATGACACGGCCAAAGTCGCTGGGGAGACCCCGACCTTTTGCGCAAGTTGCGAAAGCGCGGTTGCTGCTTCATGCATCCATTTTGGCCCATAGCGCTGCTCGTACATCGGATCGTCGAGCAAGCGGCCGCCTGTTCCGCCTGCGTATTTGCCGGTGAGGAGGCCTCCACCAAGCGGTGAATATGGACAGACTGAGAAGCCTTCCGAGATTGCCATGGGGAGAATTTCAACTTCAACCTGACGCTTAACAATGTTGTACATCGGTTGAATGAAGGTGATGTCGAAACCCATCGACTGCGCCAACTGCCGGCCTTTCATGACCTGCCATGCGGCGTAATTCGACACCCCAACATATCTTACGGAGCCGGATTCTACCCATTCCGCGACTACCGCGTATGTATCCTCAAGCGGCGTGTCTGGATCCCAGCGATGCAGATAGAGAAGATCAACGGTATCCATGCCCAGACGCACTCGACTCTCATCGAACTCCGCTTTGATTTTTTCGGGTTTGGCGACAACGGTGCCCGCGCATTTGGTCGCAACGAAAATATTGTCGCGTTCTTTGGCCGCAAGTTCACCGAGGATCCTCTCAGAGTGTCCATCCGTGTAGGCATTCGCGGTATCGAAGAAGTTGAGGCCGGCTGCGCGGCAGGCGTCATACATTTCCGCACTGTCCTGTTCGGATGCCTTTGCTCCGAACTGCATGGTGCCAAAACTAAAGCTCGATACCTTTTTTCCCGAAATAGTCTGCAACGTTTTGCCCTCCCCAGTTTCAGTTTATTCATAGACGCAAAAGAAAAAGGCCGCCACTCGGCGGCCTTTTCGTGCCTTATACACTAATTCAGTTTGGAATTTCGCTGGTAATGCCTTCGACATAGAAGTTCATGCCCGCAAGAGTGCCATCATCGGCAACTTCGCCTTCAGCCAACCAAACAGAACCATCCTGCTTGTTGATCGGTCCGGTGAACGGATGATACTCGCCAGCTCCAATGGCATCACGCATCGCCTCAGCTTCCGCTTTGACATCTGCAGGCACGGCATCCGTGATCTCGCCAATCTTGACCATTCCAGTCGAAATACCATCCCATGTGTCCACACTCTCCCAGGTACCATCCATCACAGCACGAACACGGTCGATATAGTATGGTGCCCAGTTATCGATGATCGACGACACCCTTGGGAATGGCGCATACTCCGCCATATCCGACGCCTGGCCGAACGAGATCACACCGGCTTCCTGTGCGGCAGCCTGAGGTGCGGTCGAGTCAGTATGCTGCAAAACAACGTCAACGCCATTGTCGATCAGTGCCTTGGCTGCATCAGCCTCCTTGGCAGGATCGAACCAAGTGTAGACCCAGATAACGTTCATCTCGACATCCGGGTTAACTTTCTTGGCATGAAGATAAGCAGAATTGATACCGCGGATGACCTCAGGGATCGGGAAAGAGGCAATGTAACCAATTTTGTTGGTTTTTGTCATCTTTCCAGCGATGTGACCCTGAACCGCGCGACCTTCGTAGAAACGAGCGGAGTAGGTCGAAACGTTGTCGGCGCGCTTGTAGCCGGTGGCGTGCTCAAAGACGACATCTGGGAACTTAGCTGCTACGTTGATCGTTGGATCCATATAGCCAAAGGAAGTCGTAAAGATAATGTCCGCACCTTGTAGCGCCATCTGTGTCATTGCACGCTCAGCGTCCGCACCCTCAGGCACGTTTTCCTGATAAACCGTTTCGACTTTGTCGCCGAATTCAGCTTCAACAGCCAAAAGACCTTGATGGTGCTCGTAAGTCCAACCGCCGTCGCCGATTGGCCCAACATAAACAAAGCCAACCTTGACCGGCTCATGACCATCAGCAAACGCGCCTGTTGCGAGTGCCGCTGCCGCGACGCTTGCCAGGAATGTCCGTTTCTTCATGTTCTTCTCCCCATTGGTGTTTAAAGCGCCTCAGTTTGAGGCATGGAACGAGCGCCCAAGCGACGCGGGCGCATTCAGCGCTGCGCGGTTTCGATCGGACGATATGATAACCAGCACCAGGATGGTTATCAGGTATGGCGACATGGACAAGAGCTCTACAGGAATTGCCACGCCAGCGGCCTGCAAATTCAGCTGCAAAACTGTTATCCCGCCAAATAGATAGGCACCAAGCAGAACGCGACCAGCGCGCCAAGACGCAAAGACTACGATTGCCAAAGCAATCCAACCAGCACCCGCCGTCATACCCTCAGTCCATTGCGGCACTCGAACAAGACTAAGGTATGCGCCGCCAAGACCGGCACACGCGCCGCCAAAGGCAATTGCTGCAAGCCGAACAAAGATGACATTGTATCCAAGCGCGTGTGCCGCATCGTGGCTTTCTCCAACCGCGCGCAAGATCAGACCGCCTCGAGTGAATTTCAAAAACGCCCATACCCCAGCAACTAGAGCAAGCGACAAGTAGACCATCAAGTCGTGGCTAAAGAGCATGGCTCCCAGCACCGGCACATCGCTCAAGATCGGAATGTCGAGCTTGTCTGTAGAGGGGGGCTTGATGCCGACGTAACTTTGCCCCATGAGGCTAGACAACCCAAGACCAAACAGAGTGAGTGCAAGCCCAGTCGCGACCTGATTGGACAGAAGGATTTGCGTGAGCACACCAAACAACATTGATAGCAGCGCCCCACCCAAAGCGGCTGCAATAAACCCTACCGCGGGCGAACCAGTTTCGACCGCAATCGCAAATCCGCAGATGGCGCCGACAATCATCATGCCTTCAACGCCAAGGTTCAGCACGCCGGCCTTTTCAACGACCATCTCGCCAATTGCAGCCAACAATATCGGTGTCGACGCAACCATGAGCGAGGCAACAAGCAAGACAGGATTGATTGATCCAAAATCCATTAGGCACTCACCTCCCGTCCGAGCCGCACCCTGAAGTTCGTCAGCACGTCAAATGCCAACAAGAAGAACAGAAGCATTCCCTGAAACGCCTGTATCGCGGCGGCGGGCAATCCCAGCGATGCCTGCGCTGCCTCACCGCCAATGTAAGTCAATGCCATAAGGAGGCCTGCCAGCAGTATTCCAATCGGATGCAGCCTTCCTAAGAAGGCGACAATTATGGCCGTGAACCCGTATCCGACATTGAAGTCGATACTGATTTGGCCAGCTGGACCAGCCACTTCGAAAAGCCCGGCCAATCCAGCCAAGGCACCTGAAATTCCAAGGCAAAAGAGAACAAGCCGGTTTGGATTGACGCCAGCAAATCGCGCCGCTCTGGGGCTCTCTCCGGTCAAACGAATGTTAAAGCCCATGATGTGGCGGCTCAGCATGATGTAAGCGAAAATCACGGCAATAAACGCGGCTACAACACCCCAATGCATACCCCAACCCGCAATGAGCTCACCGTTTGCGGCACTCTCATACTGTTTGAGGTTTCTGGACCCGGGAAAGCCAGCTCCATCTGGATTTCGAAGGAATCCAAGGGACGCTGAGGCCAGAATGGACTCGGCCACATAGACCAACAAAAGAGATACAAGGATCTCGTTTGTATTAAAGCGCGTCTTTAGAATACCGGGGATCATAGCCCAAAGAAAACCGCCAAAAGCACCCGCGACGATCATTAGCGGAAAGATCAGCCAGCGTGCCTCCATCGGGTAAAACGCCAGTGCAACCGCAGCGCCAAAAATGGCGCCCATGATGTACTGACCTTCAGCGCCAATGTTCCAAATGCCAGCCTTGAACCCAAGCGACAAACCAATCGCGATCAGGATCAGTGGGCCTGCTTTTACAAGCAACTGTCCGCGATAGTAGAACGCAAACTCTCCGAATATCGGATCCCAAAAAATCGTCCGAATGGCGGCGACGGGGTCCTTGCCTAAGAACGCAAACAGAGCACCGCCAGCGATCATGGTGGCGATGACAGCAACGACCGGTGTAAAATACGCCCATGCCTGCGAGGGCGTTGGTCTTTTTTCTAGCCTGATCATGTACCCTGACCCGCGTGTTGGATGTCGGCCACTTCCATGCCGTGCGCTCCACCCATCATCAGACCGATCTCTTCGATAGTCAGACCCTGTGCTGGCCGTGGTGTACTCAAGCGCCCTTCATTCAGTGCAGCAAAACGGTTTGAGATCTCCATCAACTCGTCCAAATCCTGGCTTATACAGACGACGGCCGCGCCCCCTGATGCCAGATCCAATATTGCTTGCCGGATCGAGGCCGCAGCGCTCGCATCGACACCCCAAGTGGGTTGATTAACGACGAGAACTTCTGGCTTCTGCATGATCTCCCGACCGATCACGAATTTCTGTAAGTTACCTCCAGACAGCGACCGCGCAGCGTTACTTGAACTCGGAGTTCGCACATCGAATGTGCGGATCACAGCCTCCGAAAATGACTTGGCCTTGCGCCAATCGACAAACCCTCCTGTGACCATGTTCATCCGAACCGACGCAGACAGCACCGCGTTCTCGACAAGGTTCATGTCCGGCGCCGCTGCATGACCAAGCCGTTCTTCTGGAGCAGCCAGGATGCCAATGCTTCTGCGGTCGTTTGGCCCCAGGCGCCCGATCGACGTTCCCTTGAACAGCACCGTGTCGTTCGGGGCCAGGCTTTCACCAGACAAGGCCGCCAGAAGCTCATCCTGTCCATTTCCCGCAACGCCGCCGATACCTAAGACTTCACCCGAGCGAACTTCGAACGATACGTCCTTCAACGAAGTCCCAAACGGATTGGAAGACGCAATGGACAAGCCGTTTAGCGCCAGAGCAACTTCGCCTAGATCGTGTCGTGCGGCAGCCGGAGTCTTGAGCTCTGTACCAACCATCATTTCCGCCAGCTCACGCGCCGACTTTTCGCGTGGATCACACGACGCCACAACATTCCCAAGCCGCAGAATGGTTGCCCCATCACAAAGCGCGCGAATTTCCTCCAACTTATGGCTGATATAGAGAATAGAGGTTCCTTCCGACTGCAATTTTCGCAATGTTTGGAACAGGATATCAACCTCTTGCGGCGTCAGCACACTTGTCGGCTCATCCATGATCAACAGTTTCGGATCCTGAAGAAGGCACCGGATAATCTCGACACGCTGTCTCTCACCCGCCGACAAGTCCCCCACCAAGCGCGCGGGATCTAAAGGCAATCCGTAAGTTTCGCTCACAGATTTGATGCTGGTCGCAAGTTCGCGCATCGGGGGCGGCTCTTCCATTCCCAACGCTACGTTCTCAGCAACAGTCAAGGCTTCGAACAACGAGAAGTGCTGAAACACCATTGCGACGCCAGTTGAACGGGCCTGGTGTGGGTTGGCTGGAGCGTAGCTATCACCATCAAAATTCATGTGGCCTGTATCAGGTTTCACCAGCCCATAGACCATCTTCACCAAAGT
>CAZMRS010000087.1:0-2180 GCA_964568435.1 uncultured Boseongicola sp.
GTGTTCCTTGGCTCGATCCTGCTCGCCGCAGTGTTCGCCAACGAACGCATCCGCAAACGTATCACGGGAGGCATCTAAGATGGCTGAACCATATCTACGCGTAGAAAGCCTGGTAAAACGGTTTGGTCCTTTCACGGCGCTTGGCGGCGTTGACCTAGAAGTCTACCCTGGTGAAGTGCACGCTTTGCTGGGGGACAACGTGGCCGGTAAGTCAACCTTGATCAAAACGCTTGCGGGGGTTCACGAACCTACCGAGGGCACGATCTATATCGAGGGAAAACCGGTTAAGTTTCGCTCCCCTCGCGATGCATCTGCAGCTGGTATCGGCACGGTCTATCAGGACCTTGCCTTGAACCAGCTGATGAGTGTGACGCGCAATTTCTTCATGGGACGTGAGCTTAAGGGCCCAATGGGCACGATGCGTATGGAAGAAATGAACCAGATCGCCCACGACGAGATGCTGAAGATCGGGATCGACTTTTCTGATCCGACGCAGGCTGTGGGGACGATGTCGGGTGGTCAGCGTCAGACGCTGGCGATTGCCCGCGCGATCTACTTCGGTGCGAAAGTTCTGATCCTTGACGAACCGACATCGGCGCTTGGTCAAAAGCAGCAGATGGGCGTTCTGAAAACGATCAAGAAGGTTCGCGCCCGTGGCGATATTGCGATCATCTTCATCACGCACAACGAGATCCACTCGCGCCTAGTGGGTGACCGCTTCACTTTCCTTGCTCTGGGTAAGGTAATCGGCTCGAGCAAGGCGGAAGACATTTCGGACGGAGAAATGCGCCGTCTGATGTCGGGTGGTGCCGAGATGGGCGACCTCGAGCAAGAGCTCGCCAGCGTCGGCTAAACATGATGCTTTGCGCGGCGTGAGAGCGCCGCGCAACCTTTGCAGCGGTGCGGGCTGCGTTTGACGGGGCGAACCATGGACGACCTGAGGACAGATACGCAAACCACCGAAGACTACTCCCTTGTTGGCCCCGGTGCGGCGAAAGCCGAGGCTGCAGGTTTGGCCAAGCCCTCGTGGTTTCGGCCGAAGGTGGACCCCACTGATATTCGCAGGCTCATGGAGAAAGACGACGCGCGTGCGCTGAAGGACACGGTATTGTGGCTGGGTCTTATGGTGCTGTTTGCGGGCATCGGGATAGCGCTTTGGCCGTCTTGGTGGTCGGCTCCGTTCTGGCTCGCTTACGGCGTTTTATACGGTTCTGCCTCGGATGCGCGCTGGCATGAGTGCGGCCATAGCACGGCGTTTGAAACGAAATGGATGAACGAGGCGGTCTATCAGATCGCGAGTTTCATGCTGGTGCGAAGCCCCGTTGTCTGGCGTGCGAGCCACGTCCGGCATCACACAGACACCATCGTTGTTGGACGAGATCCTGAGATTCAGGCAATGCGCCCACCGGATTTGTTCAAACTGTTCCTGAATGTCTTTGGGTTGCTCGACAATTGGCACATGGTCCGCCGTTGGCTGCTGCATATTCGGGGACGCATTCACCCGGAAGAAGCCCCCTACTTGCGCGAGCAGGACCATGCTTCGGTTTTCTTCGTCGCACGCGTTTGGTTGCTGATCTACGGGGCCGTAATTGGTTTGGCGATTGGCATGGGATCGATCCTGCCACTGATGGTCATTGGGTTGCCCGGCCTCTACGGCGCGTGGCATAGAGTGATGACTGGGGTTCTTCAGCATCTTGGAATGGCTGAGAATGTGACCGATCACAGGTTGAACACGCGCACGGTGTTGATGAACCCGATCTCGCGGTTCATTTACCTCAACATGAACTACCACGTTGAGCATCACATGTTCACGATGGTGCCGTACTATCGGCTGCCGGAGCTGCACGAGCTGTTGAAGCATGATCTTCCGGCGCCTGAGCCGTCGTTGTTTGCCGCATTCAAACGGCTCGTTCCGGTGATGCTGAAACAGCTGCGCTACAAGGATGCTGTGATCGTTCCCGACTTGCCGGAAGGTGCAACGCCTTATCGGAGCGAGGTCAAACGGCTTCTGCCGCACGCGATTTGAGACTTGAAGCGAAAGGACGCGGCCCGGATCGGTTCCGGGCCGCGTTTCTTATTATTCAGTGACCGTCACAGTTGCCATGCGATCAGGCTCGCCGACAACCGCGCCATTCGGGCCCGTGCCGCGCTTGATCGCATCGACAATATCCATGCCTTCC
>CAZMRS010000087.1:2209-7733 GCA_964568435.1 uncultured Boseongicola sp.
ACTGTGTACTGGCCGTTTAGGAAATAGCCTTCGTCGAACATGATGAAGAACTGGCTGTTGGCCGAGTTTGGATCTTGCGCACGCGCCATGCCGACGACGCCTCGGTCAAAAGGGACATCCGAGAACTCGGCTGGGATGTCAGGACGCTCGGACCCGCCGCGCCCGGCAAGGCGCATATCACCGCCGAGTTTGCCGAACTGCACGTCACCGGTCTGGGCCATAAACCCGTCGATCACACGGTGGAACACAACGCCGTCATAGGCCCCCTCGTTCGCAAGACCTGTGATCTGCTCGACATGGAGCGGAGCGACATCGGGCAGAAGGTCGATCACAATGGTGCCTGCGGCTTCGCCCGCGACTTCGATCACAAGGTTCGGGCCGACGCCGTCTTCCGCATCCTGGGCAGCCAAAGGCGTGGCGACCAGTGCCAGAGCAAGGGCAAGCTTACGCATCTGACGCCACTTTCACCGAGTGCATACGATCGGGGTTCATCGGCGGCTCGCCACGCTGGATCGCGTCGACGTGTTCCATGCCCGCGATAACACGGCCATAGACTGTGTATTGGCCGTTCAGGAAGTGGTTGTCCGAGAAGTTGATGAAGAACTGGCTGTTGGCCGAGTTCGGGTTCTGGCTGCGCGCCGCGCCGAGCGTGCCACGGTCGTGTGGGATCTTGGAGAATTCGGCTGGAAGGTCCGGCTTGTCGGAGCCGCCGGTGCCTGCGCGACGCAAGTTGAAGCCGTCGACGAAATCGCCGTGCTCGACATCGCCTGTCTGAGCCATGAAACCATCGATCACACGGTGGAATACGACATTGTCGTATTCACCGGCCCGCGCGAGCTCTTTCATGCGGTCACAATGCGCAGGCGCGATGTCGGGCAAAAGCTCGATGGCGACGGTTCCGTCTTTCAGCTCGATCAGGATAGTGTTTTCGGGGTCTTTGTAGTCGGCCATCTGGCGCTCCTGTTATTTCAATTTGGCGAGACCCTAGTGCGCGAGACAGCTAAGGAAAAGGGCGAAAGGCGGCGATCCGCCTGTTGACGCCCGCTCAGCTTGCGGTAGGGAGTGAACAAGACACCCATAGGAGTGACGTCATGGCCTGGAAAACCCTCGATGACATGGATCTGGACGGAAAGCTGGTGCTGACCCGTGTGGATCTAAATGTACCGATGGATGGGGAGACGGTGACTGACACGACGCGGATCGAACGTATTGTACCGACGATCACTGACATTCTGGCCAAGGGTGGAACGCCTGTGATGCTCGCACACTTTGGTCGCCCCAAGGGTCAGCCAAACCCGGACATGTCGCTACGACTTGTGGTCCCTGCCCTGACCGACGCGCTTGGCCGCGAGGTCACGTTTGTGGAGCGCCCGGATCGTGCGTCGCTGGATGCTCTTGAGGCTGGCGCTGTGGTTCTGGTCGAGAACACGCGTTTCACCCCAATGGAAGAGGCCAATGACCCGAAGATGGCGGCGTTTCTGGCATCGCTTGGCGATGTCTTTTGTAACGACGCCTTTTCCGCAGCGCACCGCGCGCACGCATCTACTGAAGGTGTTGCTCATCTCTTGCCTGCTTGTGCAGGGCGTTTGATGGAAGCGGAACTGAAAGCGCTGGAAGCCGCCTTGAGTGCACCTGTGCGCCCGGTCGTTGCAGTCGTTGGCGGCGCGAAGGTGTCCACCAAGCTCGAGCTTCTGGGCAACCTTGTGCGTAAAGTCGACATGCTGGTCATTGGTGGTGGCATGGCCAACACGTTCCTTGCCGCGCAAGGCATTGATGTAGGCAAATCGCTCGCTGAACACGAGATGACGGCTACCGCGCGCGAAATCATGGCACGCGCGGAAGAAGCGGCCTGCGAGATCATTCTGCCGGTTGATGTCGTTTGTGCGACTGAGTTTGCAGAAGGTGCAGACAACGTAACGGTTGCAGCCGATGCCTGCCCGCCAGATCGGATGATCCTTGATGCGGGCCCGGAGTCAGTGAAACGCGCCGCTGCCGCGTTTGAAGCTGCCAGGACCTTAATCTGGAACGGACCGCTTGGCGCGTTTGAGATCGCGCCATTCGATGCAGCGACCAATGCCGCCGCCCAACGGGCCGCCGCTCTTACCAAAGATGGCAAGTTGACATCTGTCGCGGGTGGTGGAGACACTGTCGCAGCCTTGAACAAGGCCGGTGTGGCAGACGATTTTACCTACATTTCATCCGCCGGGGGTGCGTTTCTTGAGTGGATGGAAGGCAAGACACTGCCGGGTGTGGCAGCGCTTGACCAAGACACGTAATACAAGAGCTAACAGCTCACAGTCAGACGAGGATGACATGGCGAACGAACTACAAGCAGAACAAATGCGCAGCGGACTGGGCTTTATTGCGGCTTTGGACCAATCTGGTGGCTCATCTCCGAAAGCGCTGAGGCTCTACGGCGTTGAGGAAGACACCTATTCGTCGGATGCCGAGATGTTCGATCTGATCCATGGGATGCGGGCACGGATCGTGGCGGCCCCTGCGTTTTCCGGCAAACAAGTCATTGGGGCTATCCTGTTTGAGATGACCATGGACCGCGAATTCGATGGTGTCCCCGCCGCCGAATACCTTTGGGCCGAGAAGCAAGTTGTTCCGTTTCTGAAATGCGACCAGGGCCTTGAGGATGAGGCTGACGGTGTGCAGCTGATGAAACCGATGGGCGACCTGGATGGGCTATTGACCCGCGCTGTCGCTCATGGGGTGTTCGGCACCAAGATGCGTTCGGTCATTAACGCCGCAAACCCGATCGGTATCGCGGCAGTCGTGGCGCAACAGTTCGAGATCGGAAAACAGATCCTCGGACACGGCCTGATGCCGATCCTCGAACCAGAGGTAACGATCACCATCGCTGACAAAGCTGAGGCTGAGGCGATTCTGCAGGATGAGATCCTGAAGCATCTCGACGCCCTGCCCGAGGACACCGAAGTGATGCTGAAACTTTCGCTTCCGACAGTTGCCAACTTTTACCAGCCGCTTATTGACCATCCCAAAATTATGCGCGTGGTTGCTCTGTCTGGTGGTTACGCCCGCGACAAGGCCAACGACCTCTTGTCGCAAAACAATGGCATGATCGCATCGTTCAGCCGGGCGTTGACCGAAGGTCTTTCGGCGCAGCAAAGCGACGAAGTCTTCAACGAGACCATCGCCGCAACCATCGACGACATTTATCAGGCCTCCATCACCTGATTTGATCGCCCTTCTTGGCAACCGCCGCGTCCTTTGCCGAGGGCGCGGCGAATTTGTGCCGACCCATGAAAAAAGGGGATTCACAGCGGGTAACAGTTGTGTAACAGTGGTCAAACCAACGCTCCGCAAGAGAGCAGACAGAGGCAGACCAGTGAGCAACCTTCCCAAGCGTCCCACCATTGGCGTCGTCGTGTATTTCGCGGTGATGTTCTCGCTTGGCCTCTATTTCACATTTGCCAGCGTTCAGGGTGATTACGGGTTGTTCAAGCGCGTCCAGATCGAAGCCGAGGCCGCAACGCTTCGGATCGAGAAGGAGCGCCTTGCGGCGGAAGTCGCGTCACTTGAGAACAAGACGATGCGGATGTCGGACGAGTTCCTTGATCTTGATCTTCTGGACGAACAGGCCCGCGATGTGCTTGGGCTGATCCGGTCGGATGAGATTGCGTTGAACTAGCTATCATCCGTTGTTCAGCAGGAAGAGCAGCGGAAACGGCGCTACAGCAATCAGCACACTTAGAAGATACGCCCAGAATCGGTAAAGCCCGGAAAGACCGGCAATGAATGCGATGCCGCCGCCGCCGCCAAGAACCGAGTTTCCCGGCATATTAAAAAGGAGCGCAAGCACCACGTAGCGATTGCGCATTAAAGTCTTTCCAAGTGGGCGATCAAAACGATTTGTCAGCACCTGAACACGGTCCTCGACCGGTGTATTTGAAATGTCGTTCAAGAAATGCGCGAATTTCTCGAGACGCAAAAAGCGCGCGGCCGATACGATGACCTGAAGAGGCACAAACCGCGCTATAGTGAACGATAGGATCAAAGCGCCAACCATGCCCGCATATACAATCGCGGAGGCTTGGCCTCCGAAGATCAGCAGAAGCGCAAAGCCTATTTCTGCGCCTGGCACGAATGGCAGGGCGGCAGCGAACACAAAGACGACAAGAGCAATCATAACGATACGATGAATCATGGGTTCGTTCATTGGACGCATGTCCGGGACCGCAATGTGCATGAGTTGCTTTCCTATCAGCCACCCAACGCCAAGCAGGACGGCATAGAAAGCAATCGCACGGCGTGCGTTCCAGATGCGTATCAAAAACGAGCGCACAGAGGATTGCTCGACGGGTCCATGCGTGCCATTTGCTCGCGTATCGCAACAAGCGACGCGTCTTCGTCCGCCCTGAGCGTACCGAGGAAGACGATCTCTCGCCGGGAGGTCCAATACCAACGCTTTCGCTCCCAGTTGATCCTCACGTCGATGCTGCCATCAGGTTTCACAAGGCCGTCATAGGAGAACCGCCCCCTACTGTCGCTTTCAAGAACACCTGTAAACCGAACGCCGGCTGTCGTTTCCTGCGCTGTGTAGGGGCCCGGCACAAAGCCGCATTGCGTGCAAATGTCCGACCAAAAGTAGCCGTCGTCGAACTTGAGAGTATCGTCGAGGTCAGGGCTTTCGGCCGGGCCAATCACTCCGGTAAATGATTGACCGTCCAACAGCCCGTTGGCTTGGGCGGGGCTAGCCCAGATCAGGAAGACCAACGCCAATACGCCGAGTATGTTGTCAACTTTCACGAGGCACTCCCTTGAGACATTTCAATTACTCTAATGGCTCTGTCGAGGTTGATGAAGTCACGAATGTACGGTCTATCGCAGAAGTGTTTTTAACACTCTCGCACCCTTGCGCCTCACGCATAACGGCTTTTCCGGCCTGCGACGCATTTCCCACGTGATTTCCCAAGCGTCATGGTGTAGAAGATTGTTTAACGCTGAACTATTTGCCAATCCAAGGGAGGAGACGTCCATGGCCGCAAAGCGGGCAAAGCGCAAATCCAATGCCTCGAAAGAGGAACTCCTGAAATATTACCGCGAGATGCTGCTCATTCGTCGGTTCGAAGAAAAGGCCGGCCAGCTGTATGGCATGGGGCTCATCGGGGGGTTCTGTCACCTCTACATCGGGCAGGAAGCTGTTGTTGTCGGCCTTGAGGCCAACTGCGAAGAAGGCGACAAGCGCATCACCACCTACCGCGACCACGGGCATATGCTTGCATGCGGTATGGACCCCAAAGGCGTGATGGCCGAGCTGACAGGTCGTGAAGGCGGCTTCTCCAAAGGTAAGGGCGGCTCGATGCACATGTTCTCGAAGGACGCCAACTTCTATGGCGGCCACGGGATTGTGGGTGCAAACGTGCCACTTGGTGCTGGCCTTGCACTTTCCGACAAGTACAAAGGCAATGACCGCGTAACCTTCGCCTATTTCGGTGACGGTGCTGCAAACCAGGGTCAGGTCTATGAAACCTACAACATGGCCGAGATTTGGGAC
>CAZMRS010000088.1:0-7716 GCA_964568435.1 uncultured Boseongicola sp.
GGTGATACCCGCCGCACTGGCGTACTTGGGTAAAGATCCCAACAGTTTTGATACCGACGATATCAACGCGGCAGGCGATGTATTGCTCGGCGTGCGGCCCTACGTTTTGAAGTTTCATTCATCCGAGTACATCAACGCTCTGGCAAATGGCGACATCTGTGTTGCGTTTGGCTGGTCTGGTGATGTCCTTCAGGCGCGTGACCGTGCAGACGAGGCCGATAATGGCGTCGAAATCGCCTACAATGCTCCACAGGAGGGTGCGTTGATGTGGTTTGACCAAATGGCCATTCCTGCAGACGCTCCTAACCCAGAAGCAGCGCACAAGTTTCTGAACTTCATCATGGACGCACAGAACATGGCAGCTGCGTCGAACTATGTGTACTACGCCAACGGCAACGAAGCGTCGAAGCCTTTCCTTGAAGAAGATGTGATTGGCGATCCGGCGATCTATCCGGATGAGGCGACCTTGGAAAACCTATACACGGCTGTTCCCTATCCACCTCGCGTACAGCGGACGGTCACAAGGCTCTGGACCAAAGTGAAGTCCGGCACGTAAGATCGACATGAACGGGCGCCCGGGGGCAAAGACGCTCCCGGGCGCTTTTCTTTAGAGGGTTGGGGATCCTTATGGCAGCGGCGAATGCGAACGATACCTTTGCGCCTTGGGAAGACGAGACAGAGACCCCGCTGATCCGCATCGAGAACGTGACGAAGCGGTTTGGCGACTTCACTGCGATTGATGGAATTTCACTGAATATCTACGCCCAAGAGTTCTTTGCACTCTTGGGCCCCTCCGGTTGTGGCAAGACGACTTTGATGCGGATGCTGGCCGGTTTCGAGACGCCGACTGAGGGTCAGATCACGATTGACGGTACTGACATGTCCAATGTGCCGCCGAACAAGCGCGCGGTGAACATGATGTTCCAGTCCTATGCGCTGTTTCCGCATCTGAACATCTGGGACAATATCGCCTTCGGGCTGCGAAGAGATAAGATGCCGGCAGATCAGGTGGCCGCGCGCGTCGAAGAGATGTTGCGACTGGTTCAATTACAAAAGTTTGCGAAGCGAAAGCCACATCAGGTGTCGGGTGGGCAACGGCAGCGGGTGGCTTTGGCACGTTCGTTGGCAAAAGCGCCGAAACTTCTGCTGTTGGACGAACCGCTGGGGGCTTTGGACAAAAAGCTGCGTCAGGAAACGCAGTTTGAATTGATGGATATTCAGGAGAAGACCGGAACGACCTTTGTAATCGTGACGCACGATCAGGAAGAGGCGATGACCGTTGCGAGCCGCGTTGCCGTGATGAACCACGGTGAGTTGGTGCAGGTCGAGACGCCTGAAGTCATTTATGAGCAGCCGAATTCGGTTTACGTGGCGGACTTCATTGGGGACGTGAACCTGATCGAAGGACGCGTGGGTGGCCTTGGTGAGAGCGCTGAATTGGATTGGGCCGAGGGGCGTGCTCCGCTACGTGGGCAATCGAATGGGCAGCTTGCGAAGGGAAGCTCGGCGACATTTGCTATCCGACCTGAGAAAATAGCAATTTCGTCAGACGAACCCACTGATCGCGCCAATCGAGTTCAGGGCAAAATTTTAGATATCGGGTACCTTGGGAATTTGTCGACCTATCATGTCGAATTGCCGGAAGGGCCGGTCATTAAATGTGAGGTCGGTAATCGCAGCCGGATCGAACGGCGCGACTTCACCTGGGAAGATGAGGTTTGGTTGTCGTGGTCGGACACGGCTGGTCTGGTGTTGGCGACGTGATTTCGGGGTGCGCATATGGGGCTCTGCCCCGTCGCGGCCTGGCCGCGACTCCCCGGGATATTTTGACCAAGAAGAAAGACAATTTTAGTCAAAATTTCAGAGGTTTGGCCTGATGCGGCGGATTGTTATTCTGATCCCGTATATTTGGCTGTTGGCGCTGTTTCTTGTCCCATTTGGGATTGTGGCCAAGATCAGCCTTTCTGATCTTGCTTTGTCCATTCCGCCCTATGAGCCGAAGCTGGATCTGTCTGAGGGCTGGGCCGGGTTTGTCGAGTTCTTCCGGGCGCTCGACTTCGAGAATTTCGTCTTTCTGACGAGCGATGACCTTTACTGGAAAGCCTATTTGTCGTCTCTGCAGATTGCTATTTTGGCGACATTCCTGACGTTGCTGGTGGGCTTCCCCGTTGCATATGCGATGGCGCGTACCTCGCCAGAGTGGCGGCCAATGTTGTTGATGCTTGTGATCCTGCCGTTTTGGACGAGTTTTCTGATCCGCGTCTATGCGTGGATTGGCATCCTTTCGACGGAAGGGTTTTTGAACCAGTTCTTGTTGTGGATCGGGGTGATTTCGGAACCGCTTACGATCCTGAACACCAACGTAGCGGTCTACATCGGGATCATTTACACCTATCTGCCGTTTATGATCCTGCCGATATACGCGACGCTGGAGAAGATGGATGGATCACTTCTAGAAGCAGCGGAAGACCTTGGGTGTACACGGACGCAGGCCTTCTGGCTGGTGACGTTCCCACTTGCGCGGCCGGGCGTGATTGCTGGGTGTTTCCTGGTGTTTATTCCGACGCTTGGCGAGTTCGTGATCCCGTCTTTGCTGGGTGGTTCGGACACGCTGATGATCGGCAAAGTGCTCTGGGAAGAGTTCTTTAATAACCGTGACTGGCCTGTCGCGAGTGCGGTGGCGATCATCCTGCTCTTCATCTTGATCGTCCCGATCGTGCTGTTCCAGCGGAACCAGCAGAAGGAGGCAGAAGGATGAACCGGCTGTCGCCCTTCAATGTCGTGTCGCTCACACTTGGGTTTGCGTTTCTCTACATTCCGATGGTGATCCTCGTCATTTACAGCTTCAACGAGTCAAAGCTTGTGACGGTTTGGGCGGGTTTTTCGACCAAGTGGTATGGCGAGCTGTTTCAGAATGAAGCGATGATCGATGCGGCCTGGGTGACGCTGAAGGTTGCGTTCTTTTCGTCCACTATTGCGACAATTCTCGGTACGATGGCTGCCTACGTTTTGGTGCGGCAGGGGCGGTTTGCGGGACGCACCCTGTTTTCGGGCATGATTTACGCCCCGCTGGTGATGCCTGAGGTGATCACTGGTCTATCGCTTTTGTTGTTGTTCATAGCGATTGGGCTGGATCGGGGTGTTCTGACGATCATGCTGGCCCATACGACGTTTGCGATGTGTTACGTTTCGGTTGTTGTGTCGTCTCGGTTGGTGAGCTTTGACGAGTCTCTCGAGGAGGCGGCGCGGGACCGTGGGGCGTCGCCTTGGGAAGTGTTTGGCTTGGTGACTTTGCCGATTATCGCTCCGGCGGTCATTTCAGGTTGGCTGTTGGCGTTTACGTTATCGCTGGATGACTTGGTCATTGCGTCGTTCACGGCTGGTCCGTCATCGACCACATTGCCGATCAAGATCTTTTCGTCTGTCCGTTTGGGCGTGAGCCCGGAGATTAACGCTCTGTCGACGATCATTATTGGGATCGTCACAATTGGTGTGATTTCAGCGTCGCTCATTTCGAAGCGACAGATTGTTCAGCGGCAACGCGAGGAAGCTCAGGCGAGCTGATCCGCCCACTGTAGTTGATTTATCAAGGCTTTCAGGGCAGCTTGTTGCGAATTCAGGCAAGTATTTCGGCTTTTTGAGAAGCTAATTTGATTTTTCGAGTGTTTGTGGGAGGCAGCGTATGCTGGTGAATGTGATTGATTTGCGCGAACAAGAGTATCGCTGGGCGCAAGTCATGGCGGTGTTGGAAAGCGCTACTAAGAACAACGAAGCTGAGGATGCCGATCAGGTACAGTCGGGCGCGGGGATTGAGATTGATTATGCCGAGCGCACCGGGATTTCGGTACGCGATGCGATGCTTTGGGCCGAAAAGACAGACGGGCCTTTGACGCTTTATCTTTACGACTTTGAGTCCGATGAGTCCGAGGACGCCTAGGGCTGGTAGGCGCAGCGGACTTTGGATGGTTTAATCAGTTCGTCCAACATTGAGGATATGTCTTCGATCTGCTCGGCAATAACATGGGTAACGCCGCCTTCGCGTTGTACGCGCCCAGTGACCTTTAATGCCCGGCCCGAGATGACGGCGCGTCTGTAGCGTTCGTACATTTTGCGCCAGACAATCACATTGGAAATCCCGGTCTCGTCCTCGAGCGTGATGAAGATCACACCCTTCGCTGTACCTGGACGCTGCCGTACAAGGACAAGCCCGGCGACAGCGATACGCGCTCCGTTTGGCGGTGCGTCGAGTTGATCGTGTGGCAGGCATGCAGGTGGCCGGTGCCAGGTAAGATGGGATGGAGCAGACATGAGAACAAAGATAGAACATTTGTGTGCGATCACAAGCCTTTGTGAGCCGCACGCAAAAAGACTGGAAGAGCGCCTTCGTGCCCGCTAGTTACGACAACGACGATTCACGAGGATGACTATGGCAAAGATTACCTACATCGAGCACGGCGGCACCGAACATGTGGTCGACGTGCCCAATGGACTGACAGTTATGGAAGGAGCCCGAGACAACGGCATTCCCGGCATCGAAGCCGATTGTGGCGGCGCTTGCGCTTGTTCGACATGCCACGTTTACGTGCATCCAGACTGGGTGGCAAAGCTTCCTGAAAAGGATGCGATGGAAGAAGATATGCTCGACTTTGCGTACGAGCCGGATGCGGATCGTTCGCGTCTGACGTGTCAGTTGAAAGTCACAGAAGAGTTGGACGGCCTTGTTGTTCAGATGCCGGAAAAGCAAATCTGATGTGGCGCTTGGTGGCCGCATTGAGTGTTTGGGCGGGTTGCTCGAACGCTGGTGAGGTCATCACTTCCGCCTACTACGATGATCCAACGACGCGGTATGCTCATGGTGTCTTGGGCGATGCCGTTGAGTGGGGAAGCCTTGTCGTTGAGACATCCGAGGTGCAAAGACTTAGGTTCGTCTTGCCGAAAGAGCGAGTCTTTGAGGATTTGGCGCCTCGGCTTGCTGATCTGGACGGGGATGCACGGCCGGAGGTCATCGTTGTCGAAGCGCATCAGGATCTCGGGGCCAGATTAGCGGTTTATGGCAAAGGCGGCCTCATCGCGGCGCATGACTACATCGGGCAGCGTAACCGTTGGTTGGCTCCGATAGGGGCCGCTGATTTGGATGGAAATGGGACGATGGATATCGCCTATGTTGACCGTCCGCATCTGGCCAAGACGATCCGCATATTGTCCTGGCTCGAGGGTGATCTGATCGAGATTGGCGGATTGGCGGGATATTCCAACCATCGGATCGGAGAAGACTTCATTTCGGGCGGCATCCGCGACTGTGGGCAAGGCCCGGAGATGGTCGTTGCGACGGCGAACTGGTCTGAAATTGTATCGCTGCGCTGGACTGGTACTGGATTTGCCGAAGAGACGCTTGCGACGCGAACGGATCAAGATGCCTTCGCGGCCGCACTCGCCTGCGGATGACGGTTTATGTCGCCTTTCTGCGGGCGGTAAACGTCGGTGGATATGGCAAGTTGGCGATGCGGGACTTGGCCGAGCTGGCCGCAGGTTGCGGGTTTCGTTCGGTCACGACATACATTCAGAGCGGAAACCTCGTCTTCTCCTCCGAGCTATCTCAAAAGGACGTGAAAGCGGCGCTTGAAGCCGCACTGAAAGCCTATGTCGGAGCAGAGGTTCCAGTATTTGTGCGGATGCTGGAGGAGCTTCGAAATATATTGGCGGAGTGCCCGTTTCACGAGGCAGCAGGCAATCGCGTTGGCTTCGTTTTCGCTAATGAAGTTGACCCCGATGAGATCGAACTGCGGGGGGCGGCAGACGAAGAGGTTGTCTATGGCAACGACGTTATCTTCATCCACTTTCCATCTGGTATGGGTACGTCGCGCTTGAAGTTTGCCGGACTAACTTCCGAGACGATGCGAAACCGGAATACGGCAGAGAAAATGGCGGCTCTGGCGAGCGAGCTGGAGCCTCAGCCTTGAGGCAACGTGAGCGCCACGGTGCGACCGCCTTTTTGATATTGCAGCGCCGTGTCCGAAATCGCGGCAACGGTTCCACCATCGACTCGGTCACCCACTTCGACCTTGATATACTGGCCCGAAGGCAATCGTATCAAAGCGCGTCGATCCGATGGACGGCCGAAAACACCGACGAGGCTTATGCGGTTCAGCCGGATCGCGTCTTCGATTGTGGCCTGTCTGGCGACTGATGCGTTTGAAGGTAGGGCCACGCGTGGCGAGTCTTCAGGGCGTGTTCTCGGTTCTGCGATGGCGTCTTCTGCAAGTGCGGCTTCAATCGCGTCGCTGGTATCAGGGGTGGCAGCGGCGACGGCCCTCGCTTCGCGTTCCTGACGTTGCTGAAGAAGGCTTGCTGCGACGATCGCGTCGAAGTCGCCAGGTTTCCCGCGGGGGACGATGGATGTCTGTACGGCCAGTTCGCTCGGTGGGGCGTCTGCAAGCGCAATTAAGGCTTCCATTTGAGCAGAGGCGGGCCGCTCGCCCGGGCGGATCTCTGAAAGTTCAGTAAGTGTACGCCCGCCGAATTTTTGGCGCTCGATATCGGTTTCGAACGCCGTCGGTCGTGCAGGTGGAGCCGTATCAGGTACGGACGAGGCCAGTTCGGTCGGGTTGGGAAGGACGATTTCCGGTTCGACAGCTGTTTCGACTTCCTGAACCAAGGACTCGGCCACAGTTGGTTCCTCAGCAACCGGCGCGGTTAATTCAGGTGTTGGCGCGGGGTCCTCGGTCAATGGACTGACCGGTTCGGTGATTGTCGGCAGAGTGGGTGTCGGTTCCAATATTTCCGGGTCGAGGGCTGCGACTTCGGTTTCCACTACCGGGTCTTCGGTCGCCGGGGCCTCGGCAATCAACTCAACCTGAACTTCTTCTTGTGGCAGTGGCTCTGGCGGGGAGGTTGCCAACTCGGGCATCGCAGCCGGTTCGTTGGCAGGAAGACCAAACAGTTCGCCGCGCTGAAGCAACGCATCCGCTTGTGTTGTGAGAGACGCAAGGACGGTTGGCGTCTCGGGTATTGCCACGGCTTCGGAAAAAGCGAGTGTGTCTGGAACGTAGCCTTCAAGGTCCTTCAGAGCACCCGGGCGACCAGCTAACCAGACAATCGTGGGCTGCGGGCCGGCATTAACCGAAAAGTCGGTCGAAAGTGCCTGAAGTGGCGGCGTCGCAGTTGCTTCTGAAAGTGCGCCCCAATTGAGATCTTGCCTGGCGCTTGCGAGTTCGGGCGTTTTGGGCTGAGTGGCAGCTACCGATATTTCCGTGGTGTATGGCCCAAATTCGGGACGTGGCGCTGGTTCAGGCTCGACACCTACGATCTCTTCGACCTGCGGCTCTGGGCTTGTCACCGTTTCTTCTGCAAGGCCGGAGGTCTGTTGATGGCTCGTTGGAATGATCGTCCAAATAATAATGGCGATACCAATTGAGAGAGCCGCGGCAATTGCAGCCAAGGCTGGGGTAGGCACCGCGCGGTCTCGGCGGTGAATGGTCACTCCGGAGGAGGGCGTTAGACTTGCTGCCCGTCTCTGGGCAACTATCGCTCCAATGTCAGTGTGTACGCGAGGCTCCGAGGTCGGTCGAGGCAACGGAGTGCCTGGGTTCAGAGGTGGTAGCGTACTTTTCGGAAGTTGCAGGACCGGCGTCGGGTCGTCGACCTTGACGACGGGATCTCCGGTGGCGAAGTCTTCGATTGGATCTGATTTATCCGACGTATCGCCATTCGCGAACC
>CAZMRS010000089.1:0-7616 GCA_964568435.1 uncultured Boseongicola sp.
CGTCATCTTGTCGCAAGAAAACTCGAATGGGGCTTGGCGCTTCCGGCCGCGGCAGTTCGTTCCATCCAGAAACGCCCCTGATCTTTTCAACTTCGGTGGTCGAAAGGCCAGAATTCCCTACGAGAGAATTGTCGCCCCTGTTCAAGCTAGTATTGGCGTTGTTGGAATTCACCTGAATTGACTCCGGTGCTGGCGAAGGCGTCGATCTACCTGCTCACAAAACTATACCTGAAGGCCCAACCAGAGATTTGAGATGGGTCAACCTGTCAATGGGGCTTCAAAGTGAGAGCCTTATAGTTCAAGCGCTCCACCTTGCGCTTCCGAAAAGATGACGCGTCTTTCAAAGCTGTGAGCAATCCGAACTTGTGCCACAAGCTTTCAGAATGTCGTGTGGCATTGCAGGAAAAGGCAGGGAGAAAGTGTTTGGATCAAGGCCTCTTTCACGCCGGGCGGAACGTATTGCGTCCTTGACCGCGAAGTACGCCGAGAACCCGAGCTGAATATTTGCTTCGCCAACGCCTTTCGAGTTGTGGAGGCCTCGTCGTCCCGGCGGTCCTTGAGTTTTCTGTAGAATCTCTATCGTCCAATCACGTGGCATGTCGTCAATAGATGGGATTTTGTACGACGACACGTTGTCGGTCAAAAGAGACCCGTCTTCGCGATAGATCATTTTTTCCAGGAGGGAATAGCCGACGCCAAAGGCAAACCCGCCCTCGACTTGTCCGATATCGAGCATCGGGTTCAGAGAGGTTCCGCAGTCCTGGGTGATATGGGTGCGCAATATGCGCCACGACCCGGTGCCCAGATCAATCTCCGCCTCGGCCAAAGCCGCGCCCCAAACGAAAAAGTAGGACACATTTCCTTGCTGTTTTTCCCAGTCGAAACGCAGGCGAGGTTCCTGCGCGTGGCCCGTCGCCTCCATTGGCCAACCCTCATCGTAGCATTGCCGCGTTGCTTCGCTGAAAGTGGCGCTTTCCGGATAGCCGGCACGTGCAAGCGTTTCCAATAATTCGTCGCAGGCGTTCATGATCGCCGCGCCGATCATGTCCGTTGCAACCATTGTTGTCGGTGGCGTATTCGGCAAGTCTGACGTGCGGGTCGGATCGATGGTTACCTTCTCGATCGGGATGTTCAGCGCATATGACGCGACTTGAGACATGCGTGTATTGAGCCCTTGTCCCATCTCTACCCCGGAGTGGGATATGCGGACAGATCCGTCGGAGTGAAGGCGGACTATGGCCGACCCCCGATTGATGTCGCTAGCTTCTAGGAAGCCCATGTTCCCTTTTGACGGAATCCCGGCGACGCCACGTTTCACCATCCCGTTCTCGGCATTGAAGGAGGTGCAATCGCTGCGCCACTCGGCGTAGTTTCCGTCGACGGCGCTCGTCCAGCAGGACCGGAGGACGTCGTCGTCGATCGGCGTCTCAGCAAGAGCCTTTTGACCCCGCGTGTAGAGATTTGTTTTGCGTAGATCCTGCGGATCGATATCGAGGTGCGCCGCCGCATCATCGAGGATCTTCTCGATGATTGCTCCGGTTTGTGGCTTTCCATACCCCCGCGTGGCTGTGAAACCAGCCGGCAGATTGCTCCGACCGCACCGGGCGCGGATGTCCGCGTTGGCGATATGGTAAGCGTTGTCGATGAGAAAAATAGAGGTTTCGGCAATCGAAGGCGAATAATCCTCGGCGGATCCGCCGTTAACGATCATATCGATCTGAAGCGCCTCAATCGCTCCGGTCTGACGATCCAAGACAATCTTGTAGTCCGCCCTGAATGGGCTTCGCCCTGGAACAAGGGTCATATCTGTCTCTCGAGACAGCTCTATCTTGACGGTTCGGTCCATTTTTCGAGCCGCTACGGCGGCCATCGCCGCAAACGAAGCGCTCCGCGTCTGTTTGCCGCCAAAACCGCCACCGATGAAGCCTGCAACGACGTCAACCTTATGTTGTTCGATGCCCAAGGCAGCAGCGACATAACGCGCGACATGGCTGGGTGATTGCGTGGATGACCGGATTTCAACTCGGCTATCAGATAGTGGCACGGCAACAGCGCATTGGGGCTCTAGATAGAAGCAGGATTGCGCGCCGACCTCTTCGCGACCGCTGAGCGTCAGGTATTTGTCAACATTTTGCGCGGCTTTCTCGAAGACTGCAGAGGCATCACCGCGAGCCAATCGTCTTTCCTTGGCCTCATTCTCAGGAGAATCCGGCAAGTGCTCAAAGGAGAACCAGCTGTCACGATCGACGATGTCATCGAAGGAAAAGACAGGAGGTTTGGTGTCAGATTCAGCGATGACACGAACCTTCGCCGCGGCGCGCCTTGCACCAAATTCCGTCCGTGCCAAGACCAGAGCAACCGGTTGTCCAAAATGCGTGATTTTCGACGAGCAAAGTATCTCTTCCTCTGCCAGCGGATGCACCATATGTCCCTGAAGGTTGCTGCCGGGAACGTCTTCGGCAGTGATCAACCCGACATAATCACGTTCGCCTTCTGCGAGTGATGCATCGATCTGGAGAAGGGTTCCGCTGGCAATGGGGGCCGGTACAATTGCAGCATGAAGCCCCTCTTCGGACAGCTGGGCGTCGACGGTATAACGGGTCTCGCCGTGGGTGTGCTGTGGTAAATAGCGATGCGTTACCGCTCGGCCAATGATCGCCTCCTTGTCCGTGTTTGCCTCAAAGATCTGACGACCGCGCGACGGCGGTTGCCTGAACCGGTTGGTATCCGTGAACTCTGACGGTTTAGGTGCCAACATATGGATGAACCGCCGTAGAAACCCGGCGGCGACTTCGCGCTGGTAGTCCCGCAATTCCTGTGGAAGCGGCCGGACGTTGATCGCTTCGATTTCCGCGCGGAGTTCGTGCAGAAATTTGCCAAGGGCCTCGTCATCTTCGGCCAGTGTTTGGCAATTCTGCTCATTCAAGAGCGCTTCCGTGGCGCGCGCTCGAAGTCCGGGCGCACCAAGGCCGCCAAAGACAAGTCGTGCGTCCGACAGAACGCCACTTCCGTCGCGGGTTGCCGTCATCGCCGCGCTGACCAAAGCCATTGAATCTGTTCGACGAATGGCCTGTTTGAACGTCTCCGCAAAAAACTGGTTTGGATCACGCGGCGGCAGCACGATCGAGACAATGATCTCGTCGCTTTCCAGCCGAAGCCGTGCTTCATCAACATCCAGCAATTCGGTGACGGGTACCAAGCGCGCGCCGTTGGCGTGCGAAAGGACTTCGATCCGTGCATCGAGCGCGACCCAGACGGGCACCATATCAGAGAGTTGGTGGCAAGACGCGAGTCCGCCACCGATCGATCCGGTGTGACGCACATTCTCGTTGGCAAAGTATCGCGCTTGCGTTTTCAGGGCCTGTAGAGAGACATTGTGTGCCGCAAAGGCGTCAGCGTCTTCCTTCAGAGCGTCCGGGATACGGGTCAACTCGCTGATTGAGACGGCGGCGCCGAGGACGAGGCTTCCATCCGGATCGATCCGCCAACCACGCAATTCGGGTATGTCGCGGACTGAGACCGTGTGGTGAATGATTGACTGCGCTTTGCGTTCATCAACGCCCGCGTCAGTAAACCCGCCTGTCAGCGTCGTGCGATTTTCCCACTTCTTTGATCCTCCGGCCCCAACGACCTCGGTGGCTTCTGGATGGTCGGCGTAGCAGCGTGCCAGAGCCTCAAGCGATGCGGGGCGGATGTGAGAGTTGCGAACTGTCTGATCGTTGCCCAGTTCCGGTTGTTCGACCAAAGCGACGCCATCTACGCCGTTGGTGCAGAAATACATCTCGTAAGACACGAGGAGTGTTTGGGGAAAGCTCCCCTTGCCCACGAGTTCAGATCGAAATCCCTTCGCGCGTTTGCGAATGGCTTCGGCTTTTTCCCTGTGCTCGCCCTCGTAGTCTTCACAGAGTATCTGGGCGGCCTCGGAAATGGTACGATACCCGGTACAGCGGCAGAGGTTGCCGTCCAGCAGGGTTTCTACGTCTTTACACGAAATGCCCCGGCCCGCGCATTCGCTGTCCAGCACGCTGACGATCCCGCCAGTGCAGAAACCACACTGTGCGGCGTTGGTGACTTGCAATGCCTCCTGCGCTGGTGTGGAAGCCACCGCGCGATCTGAAGAAGTTGACTGTGGTGTTCTGATCGAGGCGAAAGCAAGATCACCGACGGGGGTAATGCATGTCGCAACAGAATAGGTTTCCAGCCGGACGTCCGAGGGATCTTCTTGAGACCTGTAGGGCCTTGTCACGATGACGGAGCACGCCCCGCATCCACCTTCACCGCAAACTTCTCGTGCGGAGCGGCCAACATGAGCATGAATGAACTGAGACAGAGTATGGTGCTGCCAAAGGTCATCCGCCGTGATTTTGTATTCCAATCCATCGATGAAGATAGGGAGGCTTTCCGTTTGCTCTATTCTTGATGTCAAATGTCCAAATTCCTTCAATACTCTTTCTAGAGGTCTTCTGCGCGCGAAACGCGCACCGACTTTGCCGAAGTCAAAACCGGCATTGGCGTTGAGCGCCTACAGAGATGAACACTCCGGTCTACTGGCTCAAATAGTTGGGCAGCGTGCCGGAATTAACATTGATCAGTGTCAAGATAGCGAAGGAATTGATTGCTAATTTGCCGGTCTGGCTGACCGTTCGGAGCTATCAAGTCTTTTTTGCATTTGCGGCTGCGGCGGTTTCCAAGGCGATAAGAATGACATTGCCTCGGCGGCAAAACGCCGGATAAATCGATTGCAAAAATAGCAGTCTTTATCCTCCTGCTTTGTCGGCAAGGGGGGGGTCAGTATTCGGTTCGCCGATGTGGCAGCTTTGCTGACAGGTGTTGCTAGGGCAAAATGAGGCATCAGACCAAGCGTACAAAAGCCCTATAACCTTGTTATGCTAAATTCTAGCGGCTGTATGGAGCAACGAGTGAGGCCAATGAGTTCGCGTCAAAGAGTCAAGAGTTTGCTTGAGTATATACGGGGCAACATATCACCCGGGTACCGTTTGCTGCTGGGCGTTCTGCTCATTATCGGCGGTGTTTTGGGGTTTCTGCCAATCCTGGGTTTCTGGATGATACCATTTGGCGTCGCTGTGGCGGCCATGGACATTCAGCCCTTTCGTCAGTTTCTTGTAAGTTTGCGCGGTCAACGAAGGTAAATGGGCTCTACGCAACCACGTTCTCGCTTCATCGCAAAACTGTCCTTTTTGCATATTGATGTCTGCCTCTTGGCCGAGACAGCACCTATTCTTTCCAAGCTCGCGGCGAACCCATAATGGTGCATTTGGGTGATGTTGTTCGCTAATGCGGCGGTAGCGCAATAATACGTAGTTCCTTAACCTGCCGACGTTGGGCGACGCGGAGTTTAAGGTGAGCAACCGCCATTCGAGCAAGTGCCTCGTTTCGTCGTTCGAGGATTTGACGCAGTGGAGAGCTCGGATTTCCTATGGGGAAGTCAGAAGCGCGCCGCCCGGTCGGAAACCATGTCAAAGTCTCTTTTTTTGCCAAATGCCACGCCCGGTCAGCCGCCACGTGTCTTTGGTAGGAAGTACCGAGAGCACATCGGCGAAGTTCAAGATCGTGCGTCATGGCGTTCTCCAATTCGCTTCGATCTGCCGCATGGTCCGGCCTATCTTTGTTTCTCGTTCCGGCTTTGAACAGACCTTAGCACGGCTCTCCGAACATCTGGCGATTGCTCGTCCAGCGCTTCCGCCAAGTGACGGAGATCGCGCCTTGTACGGTGCAAATGGTCGATAAGCGAAAGGACGACGGGCAGCACGTCCGCTGGCAATGCCATATCCTTGCGCAGATCGCAGAGCAGACGCAACCGAGCGACATCGATGTCGTCATAGACCGGTCCACCTTCCGCATAAACCGGTCGAACCAGGCCTTCACCAACCCAGACCCTTAGCTCACGCAACGTTAGACGTTCGATCCGGGCAACAACGGCATGTTCGTCCAGTCTCATGGCGACCTCCCGAGTTCGGCGCGTGGGTTGAAGGTGCTGGCGTCGCGCCATTTCTCGGCAATCGACCGCATCTCGTCGGTCATGTTTTTCGGTATCACGATCTTGAGCCGGACGGTCTGATCGCCCTGCGATTTGCCGCGCTTGACCCCTTTCCCTTTTAACCTGAGGCGTTGTCCCGTGGAAGCGCCGGGGGGAATAGTCATGGAGACAGAGCCGGAGATTGTCGGCACGTCGACTTTTGCACCCAAAACGGATTCATCGAACGTGATCGGAAGCTCGATTTCTATGTCTTCACCATCGCGCGTGAAAACCGGGTGCGGTTGAACGGATATGGTGACCAGCGCGTCACCCGGTGGACCTTCCCCGTGTCCGGGTGCACCTTTCCCGCGAAGGCGGAGTGTTTGTCCGTCATCGACACCGGCTGGGATCGTAATCGAAATTCCGTTTCCATCAGGCATCGTCACGCTTCGTTTCGTCCCGAGAACCGCGTCCAAAAATCCAACTTCAAGCTGATACCGAGTATCGGGACCCCGCGCATGAAACTCCCGGTATGCGCCGCCGCCACTGCGCTGTCGGCGCCCGAAAAGGTTAGAGAAGACGTCCGAAATATCGTCTGAATCATAGCCTCCGAAACCGCGGCCAAAGCCTTGGTCACCAAATCCACCATCGTACCGTTCGCCACCATCTTGTGACGCATAGTGGTGATAAAACTCGCGTTGAGCACGCTCCTGCCCTGAAGCGTCAATTTCGCCCGCGTCGAAGCGGCGGCGTTTTTCCGGATCGCTAAGCAAGTCGTGAGCCGCCGAGACGGCCTGAAACTCGGCCTGTTTTCCGGGGTCATCAGGATTCAGGTCAGGATGCAGCGACTTCGCCAGCTTTCTATAAGCCTTCTTGATCTCGTCTTGCGTCGCGGTCTTGGAAACGCCGAGGATTTTGTATGGGTCGTCGCTCATGTCGCGTTCCAGTCCTCTATGCCTTTGATCCTGCGCCGACCCAATCCGCAATCTGACCGGCCGGCATAGCTCCAGTACGCCGGCCAATTTCGCGTCCACCTCTGAAAGCAATCATTAGCGGGATGCCGCGAATCCCGTAGCGGGTACCCGCAGCAGGAAAGGTCTCCGTATCGAGCTTCGCAAATCGAGCCCGTCCTTTCAGGGTCTTTGCTGCCTTCGCAAATTCAGTTGCCATCGCCCGACAGGGTCCGCACCATGCTGCCCAAAAATCCACAACGAGCGGAATGTCGTCGAGCCTTTCGGCCTTGCGAAGAACATCAAGGGATACCTCGACCGGCTTCTCTTGAAGCAGACGCGCACCGCAGGTTCCGCATTTGGGTTCGTATTCGAGGCGGGCTTCGGGAACCCTGTTACCCTGACCGCATTTAAGGCATGTAAGTTTTAGGCTCATTAAAGCACCCATAATATGCCAGTTCTTGAAAATATAGGTAATCAAATGTGGTGCGGAAGGGTCGTGTCCAAAACGAGTGACCATAACTAGACGAAGTTTTGTTAACCCGAAGCAGACGTTCGCTGCATTTTGGTACCTCATCACGCTGAATAACAGCTCTTCGGACGAAGCGAATGCACTCTAGAGCGCGCTAAACACTCGGCGGATGAAGACTACTTAGTTTGTGGTCTGCTTCGTACTGGCTCAGGAAGAC
>CAZMRS010000090.1:0-7615 GCA_964568435.1 uncultured Boseongicola sp.
ATCTCGTCGTGGTGAACATAAACCCTCTGTACCGCGAGGAGGTACCAAAAGATCCCCGCGACATCCTGAACCGCATCAATGAGATCAGCTTCAACTCTTCATTGCTGCGGGAATTGCGAGCTATTAACTTCGTGAAACGCCTCATCGACGATGAAAAAGTCGAAGAAGGGGCCATGAAAAACGTTTTGGTCCACATGATCGCCGACGACGAAACCATGTCCGGCTTGTCCGTCGCGTCGAAAATCGTACCGACACCGCAGGTCATACTCGAACTTAAGGAGGCTGGCCGCAGCGCCGCAGACCACTTCCTGCGCGCAAGCAAAGAAAAGCTCGGCCACGAGTCCAGCGTCGACCTAACAGAAATGTTTTAAGACTACTCTTCGATTGCGCCCGAAGAAATCGCGGCAGCAAGAATTACCAACAAGAAGAGCGGTACGACAAAACCTGTCGAAGACGCCGCCGCAGCTTCTTCGGCAATAACTTCGGGCTCCATGAGCGGCTCTGCCAAGGTCCCGGCATGCAGTGGCGCTGCTGTCAAAGACAGCGACGCAGCAACAGCGGCAGCAGGTTTTGTGTACTTCATGGCGAATTCCTTAACCGGACACCGACGAAAACTAGCAAAATTTGCTCAGACTTCCACAAAATCTCCGTCCGCGGGCGGAAAAGTCCGCGGAATGTGATAATGATGTTCGCGCCACCAGGATATCAGAACCCATTTCACGCCTGTACCTGGGCCAAAGCCAACGTGCGCACTATCGGGATGAACCTTGTTTGACGCCAGTTGATTGTTGGCGAATACAAGCACGCGCCCAAGTTTCGGCCGCACCGCAACTTTGAGGTTTGGAAACGCCGTCTGTCCTTCCTGCTCTACGTTGTTCAGATAGCAGAGCGTTGAAAACAGGCGCTGACCGCCGTGGGTGTACAATTCCTTTGATGGGCCTTCAGGATCGTAACCATCAAAATGGACGTCAAAAAGCTGGTCACCTTCATAACGCAGTAACTTGGACGTCTCTGCATGCTCAGGCGGCAGCCGCAGAATCGCGGAAATCTTCGTCATGAGATCGGTCAAAACCGGATCTGACCATTGATCGACACGCGCAGCCAGGTTTGTACGTTTGTCGCCTGTGGTCCGACCGCCTTCGGCCCCATATGTGGGCTGCGCCAAGCGGTCCTGACCGGCCGCTATAGCAGCATCAGCAACGTCTTGCCCGAATACGTCGTCGTAAACCGCGACAAGTGGATTTACATTTAGAATTCTGCTTTTCATCGCGTCGCCAATTCACCTGCCTTTTCAGCACGATACCTGCGCCGAAGCGCAATTCAAGAGGCGCGCGCCGGAGGTTGCCGCACTTCTCCAATCGGCGTCGGCTGGTCAGACTTCCCATTTGGATAAACCAGACCCGCAGAAATCACGAGTTTTGCTGCGTCTTCAACACTCATATCAAGCTCGATCACATCGCGCGTGGGCACAAACAGAAGAAAGCCGGATGTCGGGTTGGGAGTTGTCGGCAAGAAGACGGCTGTCTTTCCGCCATCGCCTTCAATCTCAATTTTGCTTTCAATTTCTCCTTTGGCAGAAGTCGAAATGAAAGCAATGGCC
Organism: uncultured Boseongicola sp.; assembly: GCA_964568435.1. Taxonomy (GTDB): domain Bacteria; phylum Pseudomonadota; class Alphaproteobacteria; order Rhodobacterales; family Rhodobacteraceae; genus Boseongicola. The sequence goes on from CAZMRS010000090.1 coordinate 1,601, forward strand.
CAAATACCTTTGCGTGGATACTCCACAAGGCAAGCCTTATCAAAGCTCGTTTCAGATTGAGCGAATACTGTTTCTGCTATTTGTTTCAGACCGTTATAGATCGATCTTATCACGGGAAGGCCTTGCACTAGTCCTTCAGCCCAACTCAGTAGCGAGCGACCGATCAGACCTTTTGCCATCCAGCCAACCAGAACGGTGAAGATCAGAAAGACGAATACCCCGACCCCGCGAATATTCAGACCAACGTATTGATCGGGCCGCAGCCACAGCGGAACAAATGGCAAAACCCAACTGTCCACCCAGCCCGCCACGGTCCAGATCAGCCAAAGCGTCAACGCAATGGGCGCAATCACGACCAGACCCGTCAAAAAGGACGCGCGAAATGACGAAAACAACCCGCGCTTCTTGCGCGTCGGTTCCGGCTGCTCGTCAAAAGGTGTCGTCATGGTCTGCTCGTCTCGAAGGCTGAAAGTAACGTAGTCACAGCTGTCTCGGCACACAATGCCGACAGTCGGAAATCAACCGTTTCTACGAAGTTTGACAAGGCTCTTGGCAATTTCGCTGGCAAGTCGTGCGTTATTGAGCACAAGCGCAATATTCGCGGTTAGAGACGCACCTTCGGTCAACTCATATATCCGTTGCAAAAGGAATGGCGTGACATTTTTTCCCGTGACTCCGTTTTCGTCGGCTTCACGTGTTGCTTGTAAAATAATGGGGGCGAGGGCCTCAGAGGCAATCTCGTCCTGTTCAGGAATTGGATTTGCCACCAGCTGCCCGCCAGGCAGACCGATCGCGCCCCTCATATTATGAGCCGCTGCAATTTCATCCGCGCTATTCATGCGCAAGGGCGCCGAGAGGCCTGAAGATCGCGACCAAAACGCAGGAAAATCATCCTGCTGATAAGCGATCACAGGCACACCGTTGGTTTCGAGCACTTCCAGCGTCTTGGGTAGATCCAAAATTGCCTTCGCTCCAGCCGCAACGACGGTCACATGCGTTTCAGCGAGTTCTTTCAGATCAGCCGAGATATCGAATGACGTCTCAGCGCCTTTGTGCACTCCGCCAATGCCACCCGTTGCAAACACGTCGATGCCGGCCAAACGTGCCGCGATCATTGTTGCCGCCACTGTTGTCGCCCCGGTGCCCCCCCGTGCGATACATGCAGCAAAATCTGCGCGCGATAGCTTTGCGACGTTTTCGGCTTGCGCCAGCGCCCGCAGCTCATCGTCTGAAAGACCAATCTTCAATCGACCATCCATGACCGCGATTGTCGCAGGGGTCGCGCCACCCGAACGCACTTCCGCTTCGACGCTGCGCGCCGTTTCCGTATTCTGCGGGTAGGGCATTCCATGGGTAATAATCGTGGATTCAAGCGCCACAACCGGCCCGCCGTCAGCCAAGGCATTTGCAACTTCCGCCGAGAAATCCATTGGCAAACTCATGAAGGAACGTCTCCCGAGACATATGTTGCAGCAGCTTTGAGCGCCGCACGTAAAGCCGCATCTGGAGCATCACCTCTGGCTTCTGCTGCCATATGCGCCGCCATAAACGTATCACCAGCGCCCGTCACGCGTGTGACTAGAACTTCCGGCGGCGTCTCTATGAATAATCCGTGTTGGCTTGCATGTGCAGCAGCGCGTCCACCGTCGGTCACAAGTATGCTCGCCGCCCCACGTTCCAGCAAGGCGCCTGCGGCTTCAGGTGCAGTTTCAAACGTTGTTTGACACAAATACCCAGCCTCTTCGAGGTTCACGTAAATGGTTGCGTTGGCACACCCCAAGAGCGGCAATAAACGCTCCGCCTTTCCAGGTGACGCCGGTGCCACCCGAAGATCTGCTGCTCCAAACAACGGGCTCTTGGCAATGTCGCTCAGCAATTCAACGGTGAGATTGCCGTCGATAACGATCTGGCCGGCGTAGGGGGCGTTTTCGCTCCCAAGCTTCCCATCCTGCAGCGGTTTCAAAATCTTGCTACCGGCAGCTTCAAGCGAATGGGCGTCCGCAATTGCCGAAATCAGCCCGTTCGCGCCTTCGATCGCCATATAGACATCCGTCGGCAAGTCTTCGGAACGATAGACGTAAGAGGTATCCAAGCCCATCCGATTGGATGCCGAAATAAGCTCGTCACCTTCCTCATCCCGTCCAATTGCGGTCAACAAAACTGGCCTTAGACCAAACCGATGAAGCGTCATCGCGATATTCATTGTGACACCGCCAGGTATCCGTGTGATGCGCCCGGGAACGTCAGAGCCGACGCGCATGACGGCATTCGCGCGACCAATAATGTCCCAAAGAACCGATCCGATGCAGAGAACTTGTTTGTCCGACATGGCTTTTGGTGTGACCGCAGACGGCGGGCTTGGCAAGCCGGTATTACCCTAGCTACGCAGCCTTTTTCCGTCTGGATCGAACGGGGGGCGATCCAAGACCCGCGCTGTGTGAGGCTGCCCCAAAACAGCGACATGAACAGTATCTCCGGGCTTGGCAGTGCCCGCCTTCAGGTACGCCAGACCAAGCGACTTCTCGACAAAATATCCATATGCGCCGGAACTGACCTGACCAATCGGCGTGCCATCCAGTGCAAACACGGGTTCGCCCCCAGACGCATCGGCTTCTACGGCATCGATTTCCAAAAGCACCATATTCTCGCGTGGTGGGGTGTCAGATATGGCTTTCCAGCCCTGCTTGTTCAGGAATTCCTTGTCCGCCTTGATTAACCCGGCCAAACCGCTCTCGTGCGGCCAGTACTCCGGGCTGTAATCACGGCCCCAGGACCCATATCCTTTCTCAAGGCGCATCGACATCAACGCGCGGCTTCCGACAGGACCGCCTCCAAAAGGCGCTGAGGCGTCAAGCAGAGCATCGTACAACGCCGCTTGTTCTTTTTCCTCGCAATGCAGCTCCCAACCCAAGTCGCCGGTAAACGAAACGCGTAGAGCCAAAACCGAAATTCCGGCGATTTCAATGCAACGGGACCGCATGAACGGAAACCCCTCGTTGGACATATCCGAGTTGGTCAAGCTTTGAAGAATGTCGCGCGACTTCGGCCCCGCAAGATTGAAACCACAAATCTTTTCAGTGAGGCTCTCAAAGGTCGTGTCCTCGGGCAGGGGGATCTCCCTGAAGAACCGAAGGTGGAAACGCTCCGCCATCCCCGAACCGACAATCCAAAACGCATCGTCATCCACGCGTGTCACTGTCATGTCGCCAGCAATTCCGCCTCTCTTTCCGATGAGCGGCGTCAAACAGGATCGACCGACCGACTTCGGCATCCGATTGGCAAACAACGCATTGAGCCAGTCCTCGGCACCAGGACCCTTCACCTCATACTTCGCGAAATTCGAGATATCGATAATCCCTGCCGCATGTCGGGTCATATCGACTTCACGCTTAACGCTGTCCCACCACGGTTGCCGCGCGAAGCCAGCGCTGTCCGGTGTGTCAGCATCAAAGTACAGCGGATGCTCCCACCCGTAGTTCAACCCAAACTTTGCGCCCAGTTTCACTTGTTTTTCATAGACGGGCCGCTGTCGCACGGGGCGACCAGCCTCGCGCTCCTCTCCCGGGAAGTGGATCTTGAAGCGATGCGCATACTGATCGCCAACACGCGCTTTGGTAAAATCTTTCCCGGCCCAGGCACCATAACGCGCCATATCCCAGCCAAACATATCAAGCGACGGCTCGCCCTCGACCATCCATTCGGCGGATAGGCGACCAAGCCCGCCGTTCTGACTAAAGCCCGGGATAATTCCGCAGCAACAGAAGTACCCGGTCAGTTCAGGAACTGGTCCAAACAAAGCCGAACTATCAGGCGACCAAATCATAGGGCCATTTATCACGCGTTTGATACCCGCCGTTCCAACGACAGGAACGCGATCAATGGCACGCATCATGTTTTCTTCAATGCGCTCCAGATCATCTGGGAACAACTCGTGCCCAAAACCCTGTGGTGTGCCGTCTTCTGCCCAGAACCGAGGGTCACGCTCATAGGCACCAACCAAAAGCCCCTGGCCCTCTTGGCGCAAATAATACTCTCCGTCGCGATCCGCCACGGAAGGGAGCCTCCGATCCATACCGGCGATTTCTTCAATTGTTTCAGTGACAAAGTACTGGTGCTCGGTCGGCAAAAGTGGGAGGTCTATGCCCGCCATCGCAGCGACTTCGCGCGCCCAAAGCCCGGCGGCGTTCACGACCCAAGGCGTGCGAATCTCGCCTTTCTCAGTGCGCACAATCCAGGTGCCGTCCCCTTGAGGCTCAGTCCCGATAACGGGTGTAAACCGATGAATTTCCGCACCACGCCGCCGCGCGCCAACAGCATAAGCGTTCGTCACACCCGATGGATCGACATTGCCACCGTCCGGTTCGAACATGATGCAACGAATGCCGTCGTAATCCACAAGCGGATGCAGCCGTTCCGCCTCGTCGCGAGAGACTTCATGGAAGTTCATTCCGTAGCGGCGTGCTTTTGCTTCCTGCAAACGTAACTGATGTTCACGCGCTTCTGTTTGAGCAAGGTAAAGTGACCCCGGCTGAAAGACCCCGCAACTTTGGCCAGTTTCTTCTTCCAATTCCTTATACAGATTCATTGTGTAGTGTTGGAGCCGCGAGATGTTGGTCACATCATGCAGCCCATGGATGTTGGCTGCAGCATGCCAGGTCGAACCGCTGGTCAATTCCGAACGTTCCAGCAGCACCACGTCGCTCCAGCCCAGTTTTGCCAGGTGGTACAGGATGGAACATCCGATCACACCGCCTCCGATGACAACTGCTTGAGCGTGCGTGCGCATGACGGCAATTCCTTTGGATACTGGTCCGTTTCACACCACTATTTTCCAGAAGCGCACCGACCACTGGCCCGAATGCGTCATCTTCGCGCCAGTCCGCGTCTGACTGGTCCGAAGAGTGAGATTGCTCCGCTCAGGAACACGAAAGGCACGTCTTTCTGAACAGTTGTCTCAGCAAATCCATGTTGCTCAACATGGATTAATCTTTTGTCCACCAATTCGAATGTAGGTGCAGCATCATATAAAGGTGCAACCGTCAAAATATGATGCCAGTCACTGTTACCGAAAATCGAAAATCTCACCACAATACCAAGGTCCGGAATCGTATTCGCAAAACTGCAGGACAAGTATTTCGAGCGGCGGGATACGAAAATACCAGCATCGATACCCTCATGGCCGCTGCGGAGCTCACGCGTGGCGCCTTCTATGCGCACTTCCGGTCAAAGTCTGAACTGTTCGCATCGGTGATCCGGGACGACCATTTGCTCTTGAGCGCACTGCTACAGCGCGAAGGCAACGACGGGAAAATGCTATGGACAGAAATGCGTGAAATATTCAGCGACTACTTAAGTCCCCACAGTTTGCCGTTGACCTACACGTCCTGCACATTTGCCTCGCTGTCCGAAACTACCGCGCGAGGCGACATCGCGATGCGCACCGGATTTGGAACGGCCTTCAACGCCGTTCTCGCGGAAATGGTGAGGGGGCAAATGATCTCTATCACACATCCAAACATGGTTGCTGCTTTGTCCACGGCGATAGGTGCGGTCTCGACAGCATCCGCTTGCAGCGATCCCAAAGTTCAAACCATCATTTTGAACGCTTCCCACGACGTTTTCCGACGCTTAACCTCCAGTGCACGCCTGGAAGCCGAACATACGGGATCAAAACATGACGTTCACGACGGACACATTCGCGTTCTTGAATGACCTGGCGGCCAACAACTCAAAAGACTGGTTCGAAGCAAACCGTGACCGCTACGAAGCATATTGGAAATCACCCGCTTTCGACGTCATTGAAGCGCTTGCCAACTTCATGGCTTCAACCAAACCCAAACTCAAGGCCGAGGCGCGCATCAACGGCTCGCTCAGAAGGATCAACCGCGACGTTCGTTTTTCGAAAGACAAATCGCCCTACAGCGCCTCGCTTCACCTCGTCTTCTGGCATGGTTCTCATCCCAACCGCTCGCCCGGCATGCACTTTGTTCTCCGCCCCGAGGGCGTTGGTTTCGG
>CAZMRS010000091.1:0-7613 GCA_964568435.1 uncultured Boseongicola sp.
TGAAATGCTGCACATGATTGCAGGCGGAGAAGATAAATGGCGGTCCAGGCCTTTCGTTTCTAACTCAAACTGCTTTGTTGTTCCGCCATTGAAGTTCGCCACTGAGTCCTGTGAGGTTATGGAAGCCTGCATTCGTGGCGGCATGCCGGTGCTGTTGCTGAGTGCGGGGATGGCGGGGGCGACGGCCCCGGCGACTTTGGCGGGAGCAATTGTGCAGGCCGTTGCAGAGTGTTTGGCGGGCATCGTTTATGTGAATGCGATCGAGCCGGGACATCCGGCGATCTTCGGGACATGGCCGTTCGTAGTGGATTTGCGCACCGGTGCGATGTCGATCGGGTCGGGCGAGCAGGCTTTGCTGACTGCTGGTTGTGCGCAGATGCATCAGTTTTATGGGCTTCCGGGCGGAGCCGCTGCCGGGGCTTCGGATTCCAAACTGCCCGATATGCAGGCGGGGTGGGAGCAGATGTGCTCCAACGTGATGGCGGGGCTTTCAGGATTGAATATGGTCTATGAGGCGGCGGGCATGCATGCGTCGCTTCTCGGGTTTTGCCATGAGTCGCTGATCCTTGGGGACGACATCATCGGACAGTCCCTGCGCTGTCTGAAAGGGATCGAGGTGACGGACGAGACTTTGGCCATTGAGGCGATGCGGGAGGTCTGCCTTGGCGGGCCCGGGCATTACCTTGGTGTGGGGGAGACGCTGGCGCGTATGGAGACGGATTATGTCTACCCAGCATTCGGCGACCGGACGAGTCCGAAAGAATGGGAAGAGAACGACCGCCCCGATCTGATTGAGAATGCCCGGGCTCGGAAGGAGGAGCTGTTGGCGATGCCGTCTAAAGCTGCTTTGGACCCGGTGGTGGATCAGGACATTCGGGCGCGGTTTCCGATTAAATTGTGATTGCGCCGCACTTTGTGCGTCGCGGTGGGCGAGGGGGCTTTGCCCCCTCACACTCCCCCAGGATATTTCTGCCAAGAAGAAACAGCATTTTGGGAAGTGAGTTGACGCTTGCGCGCCGCCCTTGCATGAGGGGGGAAACATGAGGGAGCGGTCATGGCAACGCCTGCGCCATTTTCGAAGTATGAATTTCTGATCGCTTGGCGGTACCTACGTGCCAAACGAGCCGAGGGCGGTGTCTCGGTCATGACGTGGATATCGCTCATAGGGATTACCTTGGCAGTGGCGGCGTTGATTATCACCTTGGCGGTGCGGTCCGGGTTTCGCGATGAGTTTGTCTCGACCATTTTGGGGGCGAACGCGCATGTGACCGTTTATCAACAAGCGGTTCGCAGTGAGAGTGGGCAGATCAGCCGTGTGATTGTTGACTATCAGGAGATGGCAGACCGGGTTGCGCAGGTGGACGGCGTGACGCGTGTTGCGCCCCTTGTGAAGGGGCAGGTGATGGCCGTGTTCCGAGACGAGAATACGGGTCTGGAAGTGTTTGGGATTGCGCCTGAGGATTTGGCAGAGATACCGCGGATTGCGGACCCTGAGACCGGCGTCGGGGATTTGGCTGCGTTTCCGGGAGGCATAGCGCTCGGGCGGGAGGCGGCGCGGTCGCTTGGGGTTGGCGTGGGCGATGTGGTTCGTTTGATTTCGCCTAATGGCGTTCGCACGGCCTTTGGCACGTCTCCGCGCGTCGGGGAATACGAGGTCACCTATATCTTCAATTCCGGGCGGTTTGACATAGATCGGACACGCGCGTTCATGCCGTTTTCCGAGGCTCAGATCTATTTCAACCGCGAGGGCGTGGCCGACGAGTTGGAAGTGAGTGTCTTGGAGCCTGAGCGCGTGGAGGCGATTGCCGCGCCGCTGCGGGCGGCGGCGGGTGAACGAGCCTTGTTATGGTCCTGGAAAGACTCAGCGGGTGGGTTTCTGAGGGCGTTGGAGGTCGAGGACACCGTGATGTTCGTGCTGATGTCGGTGCTCGTTCTGATCGCGTCGATGAACATTATTTCGGGCCTTGTGATGCTGGTCAAAAACAAGGGTCGGGACATTGGTATTCTGCGCACGATGGGGCTGACCGAGGGCGCGATACTGAGGGTTTTCTTCCTGACAGGCGCTCTGGTTGGGACGCTTGGGACGCTGTTTGGTGTCATTATTGGGTGCCTTTTTGCGATCTACTTCGACCCGATCCTCGCATTTGTGAATGGGGCCTCAGGTGGAGGTGTTTGGGATGGCGCAGTGCGTGGAATTTATCGGCTTCCGGCGAAGCTGGAGCTGGGCGACGTCTTGTCTGCCGTGTCGCTGTCGCTGATCCTGTCTTGGGGGATTACGCTTATTCCGGCACGACGCGCGGCGCGTATGAACCCGGTGGAGGCCCTCCGCTATGAGTGACGCGCTGGTCCTGGATGCCATCGAGAAGACGTACAATCGTGGTCGCGCGAACGCGCTGACTGTGCTGGAGGGCGCGTCCTTGAGCTTGGCGGCCGGTGAGGTTGTGGCTTTGGTGGCTCCGTCCGGGGCGGGGAAATCCACGCTTTTGCACATCGCAGGCTTGCTGGATTCGACGGATGCGGGGCGGGTGGCAATTGGGGGTGTGGATTACACTGGATTGTCAGATGCACGCCGCACGGCTGCGCGGCGGGAAGAGGTTGGGTTCATTTATCAATTCCACCATTTGTTGCCGGAGTTTTCTGCCATTGAGAACATCATCCTGCCGCAGCTTGCCAATGGTGTTGCTGAGCAGACAGCTCGTGCGCACGCGCTGTCTTTGATGGAGCGAGTCGGCGTAGCTCACAGGGCGGAGAACCGTCCGGCGGCCTTGTCTGGGGGCGAGCAGCAGCGGGTGGCATTTTGTCGGGCTTTGGCGAATAAGCCGAAGGTGCTTTTGGCGGATGAGCCGACAGGAAACCTGGACCCGGCGACGTCGGATACGGTGTTTGATGCGTTGATGGAATTGGTGCGTGAAACCGGTCTTTCGGCTCTGATCGCGACACACAACCCGGAGCTGGCGGCACGAATGGACCGGACGGTGCGGCTCGAGAACGGGCAGTTGGTCGCTGCAGGTTAAGCGGCGGTAAATGCGGCGTGCGCATAGGGCGGCATGCAGTCCGAAAGACCCGCGTATCGCCTTGAGATAACATCAAAACCGAAATCGGTATCACGTCGGTAAGACGTCGGTATTACGTCGGTGCGCCCGTTCGCGCGATTTACGGTTCTTCAAGGTGTCTGTGACTTCGCATTGAGATGCATCAAGGCACGAACTTTACGCAAGCGATAGACTTCACCGGTAAGGAGGGAGAGCCATGAAAACTTTGACTGCATGTTTGATCTTTGCGGCAGGTGCAGCGTCGGCACAGGATGTGGTGCGCGGCGCTGAGGCATTTCAGACGCAATGCGCGACCTGCCATGGGAGATTGGCGGACGGCACAGGTTCCATGGCCGTTGTCATGACCGTGCCGCCTGCAGACCTGACGCAACTCAGCGCGAGGAATGGTGGTGAGTTTCCACTGGCGGGCGTCGTGCGGCGCGTTGATGGGACTTTTGACGTGTTGTCTCACGGTGGGCCAATGCCGCTGTGGGGGATGATCCTTGATGGTCCTTCGGCGGTCATTGTAGACGCCGATGGCCGTGAGATTATCGCGCCTGAGATCATTGTAGACATCGCCGCTTGGCTGCAGACGGTGCAGAAATGAGGTGGGCGTGGTTGATCGCGTTGCTGTTCGCCTCTCCTGTGGGTGCCGAGACGCCCGATGCGGAGGCGGGTGCGTTCTACTTCGAGCGGTTGTGCGTGGCCTGTCATGGAGAGGATGCCAAGGGCGATGGCTTGATGCAGCGAGCGTTGACGGTGCCTGCGCCGGATTTGACGCGCCTTTCGGCTGACAACGGCGGTGTGTTTCCGATGTTTCGGGTGATCCGGCAGATCGATGGACGCGATCCATTGTTGGCGCATGGCGGGGAAATGCCACTGTTTGGGGAACTGTTCGCGTTCCCCGATGCCGCGGTTGCATCTGAGACGGGGCAACCTATCGTGACGGCACAGCCGATTGCGGATATAGCGGCCTATCTGGAGAGCATCCAAGAGGAGTGACCGGGCGCATTCAGTAGCGCCCGGACTATGGGGTTAGCCCCTGAGTTTGTGGTGCAGGATGATCGGGACGGCGAGGTCCTCTTCATCGCTGAGGTGCCGATCAAGCAGCGTCTCGATTTGCGTGGCATGACCGTGGAGCGCTCCGGCTTCCTCGCGTGCCGATTTCTCGTCCAGTTGCACGAGCTTGATGATCCGGTTCGCTTGCCGGGTGAACTCGTCCAAAATGCCGTCGAGCGCTTCGTGGTCCTTCTCCAGGATGTCGAGACCTGGCTCAAATCGCGGATCCGCGGCGGCGAGCTCGGGGAAATACTCGCGATCTTCCCAGTTGTGATGGCCGTGCAGGTTGGCGACGAGAAGGTTGCCGAAGTGGCTGAGCCGGCCGGCGAACAACTCGGAGTCAGTTTCCTTATCCAGGTAACTTTCGGCGTCTTCGCGCACCAGCTCGCTCAGGCGACGGAACATCTGATGCGCGCCGAGCCAGTTCTGCGTGGCGCGTTTGAAGTTCGGGTGCCCGTCCCAGTCGTCGCGAGGATAGCTCGCTAAGAGGAGGCGCATCTCCTCGGGCATGGGGCTGGTGCGAACAAGCGTTTCGGTGGTCATGTGCGTCCTCCTTTGTGGGGGCACGGTGTGTCGTGCGGTGGTTTGAGGACAGTAAGTGGGGAGGGATCACGGGCCTGTGAAGGGATGGAAGCGCACAGCAGGTGTGCGGTTTGGGCAGAGTTGCGGCGGGCTTGCTTTGATGGCGGGGTTGGTGCAGGCTTTGAGGGTCTTCTGGGAGTATTCCAATGATTTATGTGCGATTGACGGCCGTGCTGCTTGCGCTTTCGGCGCCTGTTTTTGCTGAAACGCGTGTGACCGAGCGGGTGAGTTACGGAACGGCGAACAACTTCTTTGACCCGCTATCGAACAACCTGATCGCCTATCGAACGGAGATTAAATACGATGAGTTTGAGCAGTCCGATGATGATCGGCTCAAGCTGGTTGCGATGCACTGTTATGGCAGCTTCACGATTGTGCGGGGCATCACTAAGGGCGGGGGGACCTGCACCATGACGGATGTGAACGGCGACCGTGTGCTGCAAAACTGGCGGATTGACCATGTAGAACTCGGGAAGGGTTTCGGAACGTGGAACATCATTGGCGGGACCGGTGCGCATGAAGGGATTACGGGGCGCGGTTATTACATGAATGAAGAGATCGCTCGCTCGGGGACGGTGAAGAATACGGTGACCGGGACGGTGACTTGGCCGGAATAAGGGAGGTGCACTTGGCGCTAACGCAAGAACAACTTGAAGATTTGGCGACGCGGTACACCGAGGCTTGGAATTCCAAGGTGCCGGAGGCGGTGGCGGCGTTTCATGCGGAGTCGAGCAGTATTGTGATTAACCGGGGTGAGCCGTCGGTGGGGCTTGGAGAGATTGCGGAGATGGCGGCGGGGTTTCATGCGGATGTGCCGGATTTGCATCTTGTTTGCGAGGGTATTCGCGGGGCGGGGGCGCATGTGGTCTACCTGTGGCGGTTCACCGGGCACCATGCGGAGACCGGCAATGCGCTGGATGTGCAGGGCTGGGAAGAGTGGGAGCTGGATGAGGACGGGATGGTGACGTCCTCGCTCGGGTGGTTTGATGGCGAGGATTACGCGCGGCAGGTGGGGTGAGGTTCGGTACGTTCAAGGGGTAACTGGCGTTGCGCTTCAACCGTTCCTGACAGGCGCTGTGGAACTAGCGAACTCGTAAAAGATGTTCCCTGAACGCGTGTCTCTGATTACTGACCAATCAGGTTCTTGCTGCAGCCAAAGTGCGCATTTTTTGTCCATTTTCCATTTCGAACCTTGCGAACATTGAAACCTGTACGGTGCGCATTTTCCATCGAATGACAAACGCAGCAAATGGCAACATGCAACAAAGATATGGAGCCTTTGCGTGTCCGGCTTTGTTTGGTAGCCGGTGGGTTCATCGTTTGAGCTAGGCTTAGAAAACGGAAAGGAACCTTGGAACTCTATGCGAGTTTCGTTTCCATTAAGCGGATTGATGAAATTGAATGATCCGCTTCGATTGCCGTGTTTTTTGATGGATACTTGTTGAAGAACTGGAAAGGCTTCGTTGCACATTTCGGCTTCCGAGGCTGGCTGCAGGGTACGACTGTTCTATCAAAAAGGATGGGACGGAGAGGGTGTTTTTTCAATGTCCTGACCGAGGCTGACATTTGCAGATGATCGCGCCCGGGCCGAGGGTGGGTGCAACACACCCGCCCTGGGGGGCGGGTCGGGTGCGATCCGGACGCTGGGCGTCCCGTGCGTTGGTCAATGCGAAACTCTAGCATCCTTCAAAGGCTACGTTGCTAAGTATCTCTTTTTCTTTGAGTCTTGAAAGATTAGATAGCTTCTCCGCGGCAAGACGAGTATCGATGTCTATTCTCGCGACTGTCCTTAATCCGCTAATCTGTGAACTTGCAAAGAGAACGCCGGGTGCGGGCGCTCGTTGGAGCGAATAGTTTCCGCGCATCAAGTGCTCACCAAGCTCTTCCGACAACACGTTCCATGGAAACTCAAATGACTGTTTTTCCGGATTTTGTTCCAACAAATGCCTAACAGTTCCATCTGTTGTCTTTTGGGAAACATCCACGCAAAGTCGCCTCAGTATCTTACAAAGAGCATCTAACTTATTAAGGTCGTAGGGCCTAATTTCGAGGTCAGTTTCTCCGTAGCGCCCATCCGGATGGCCGAAAGTTTCCAGTCGTCGCGCAAAGGAGATCGTATCTTCTCTGTATTCCCAGTGATCGGCGAATGGATGATCGAAGTTTTTTGGCATCTCGAGTGTACTAGGGATTAGCTCATCAAACCTTTGTTTGAGCACAACGATCCCGCGATCAACGAAACCGCGTCTGAACTTAGCGGGGATGTTGTTTGAGTAGCATGCGGCTTTAGTATATTTTTCAACAGCTTGGCCGGCCATCCAAGCAAATTGGCGGCTTAAGCGATGGTTCCACAGTATCCTGGCCGCGAGGTAGTCGTCGTCGGCGTTTCGTACAAAAATCTTGTGTACCAAACTCACGAAAATTGTAGAGGACCTTTCGGCGTCTGCCGCGTCGCGCCAATCGTATTCATTCAATTGAAAGTCTCCGAAAGATACGAATCACTCCGGGCGTCAGCCCGGATCGCGCCTGCCCGCCCCACGGCGGGCGCGATGCTCGCTCCCGCCCGGGCATGTGCGATCCTTTCCGCCATAATCAGACGTCGAGTTCCTCAACAAACCGCGCGTTCTCCTGAATGTACTGGAACCGCATCTCCGGTTTTTTGCCCATGAGGCGCTCGACGAGGTCTCCGGTTTCTCCCGGTTCATCCTCGTCAATCGTCACACGGATGAGCTTCCTCGATTTCGGGTCCATCGTGGTTTCTTTGAGGTCTTTGGCATCCATCTCGCCCAGGCCCTTAAAGCGCTGCACGTCAATCTTTCCCTTTCCTCCCAGACCTTTGGCCATGGCCTCTTCCCGTTCAGCGTCATCGGCGACGTAGAGGCGGTGGGAGCCTTGGGTGAGGCGGTAGAGCGGGGGACAGGCGAGGTAGAGGTGGCCTGCGTC
>CAZMRS010000092.1:0-7555 GCA_964568435.1 uncultured Boseongicola sp.
CGCGGACCTACTGATTACAAATCAGTTGCTCTACCAGCTGAGCTATAGGGGCACTCGGACGTCCCTTTAAAGAACGTCTCGGCTGCACGCAAGTCACTTTCATCACCGATTTTCTCCCATTGATCGGGCCACGAAAATCACGGCGGTGAATGAGACCAAGATGATAAGAAGCGCGGATGGTGCGGCGTCGGCAATGCGCTCCAGACTGGCTTGCTCATAGCTCCGTGTCGCAAGTGTATTGAAGTTGAACGGACGCAACAGCAACGTGGCCGGCAACTCCTTCACGCAATCCACAAACACCAACAGTAGCGCAGTTGCGACCGACCCCCGGATCATCGGCATATACACACGGGCAAGGGCCCCGCTTGCCGTCTGTCCAAGCGTTCGCGCTGCGAGCGGCAGACTGGGCGAAACACGCCCCATCGCCGCATCGGCCGCACCCTGCCCGATCGCAAAGAACCGTACGACATAAGCGATGATGAGAACCAGCGTTCCTCCCGTCAACATCAAGCCGGGGTCCCAGCCGGTGAGCGCCAATACACCATCGGCGAGGCGATTATCGAAAGCTGCAAGCGGGATAAGCAAACCAATCGCAAGCACGGCACCAGGAGCTGCATATCCAATCGTGGTCACGGGCAGTAATATCCTTGGGAGGGTTCGGCCAGAAAGCCGGACACCGTACACCATGAAAATTGCCGCCGACACCGTAAGCACCGCCGCCGCGACACCGACAAAAACTGTGTTTGCAAAGGCCTCGATCAGCCCATCCGCAAGCCACCGGTCGGGTCGTGTGATGGCGTGGGAAAACATGATCGCAACGGGGAGCAAGAACCCGGCAAGAAACGGAAGAATGCAAAAAAGCGATGCAGTATAAGCTTTTGCGCCGGAAAGCTCACGGACACTTGCCGGTCGATCCTGCCTGGTCATGCGATGAAAACGTGCCTTGCGACGCGAGATCTTTTCAAGGGCCACCAACGCGCAGATCAAACCCAGAATCAAAGTCGCAATTTGTGCGGCCCCTCCGGCATTCCCGGCCTCAAGCCAAACGGAGAAAATCCCTGTCGTGAGGGTTTGAACACCAAAATAATCAACAGTGCCAAAGTCATTCACGGTTTCCATCATGACAATGGCCGTTCCCGCAACTATCGCCGGGCGACCAAGCGGCATACCAACCCGCCAGAACTGACGCCATCCATCTGCGCCCAGAGCCCGCGCGACGTCGTGAGCTGCACCTGACTGCTCACGAAAACCTGCGCGTGCCAGCAAGTAAACATATGGATAAAGCGACATGGACAACACAAACACCGCCCCGCCGAGGCTGCGAATATCCGGAAACAGATAATCCTGCGCATTAGACCACCCGAACATCTGTCGCAGGCCGGTCTGCACCGGACCAGAATAATCCAGGAAATCAACGAGCGCGTAAGCCCCAAGAAAACCCGGAACCGCCAGTGGCATCAGCAAAGCCCATTCCAGCCATTTTCGGCCTGGAAACTGATACATGACCACAAGCCAGGCGGCGACTGTGCCAACCGACGCCGATATAACAGCGACCGAGCTCATCACGATCAATGTGTTCCCTAGATATCTCGGCAATGTGGTCGCCATAAGATGCGGCCAAATGTTCTCTACCGGGTTGGCCGCAATCCAAAGAACCGAGACAATGGGCAACAAAACAAGAGCCGCGATACCAACGGCACCCACCGACCATGCCGACGGCAGTGATATGTGCATTGGACTAAGTTGAGTGTTTTCGTCGGCCATAGCCCCGCCTATCGCGAAACGCCTTTCCCTGTCCAGCAGCCAAGGCTAGTTTTGCCGCAAACGCGACGTCTGATTTTGGGAGAACCGCGCACAATGGAGATTGTCTTTCACCTCGGTGCGCATTGCACGGATGAAGGGCTGTTGCTGCGCTCAATTCTCCGCAACCGTGCCCGCCTTTCCGCCGCGGGTGTATTGGTCCCAGGGCCAAGCCGGTATCGCGAACTATTGGGGGCCGTTTCCACAACCTTGCGCGGCGACTACGCAAGCCCGGACACCGAGGAAATGCTCATCGAGGAAATTACCGACGACGAAACAGCCAACCGCTTGGTTCTGTCGAACGACAACTTTCTCTGCCGCCCATCTGTTGCGATCACCTCCGAAGGATTTTACCCGAAAGCCGAGAAGTCGGCCTGGCTGCGCAGATGCTTCCCGTCGCACGACGTCCATTTCGCCATTGCCTTGTGCAATCCTGCCCAATTCGTGTCGAACGTGTCGTCAACTCTGAATGCCGATGAGCGCGCCGAACTCTTGCCCTCCCTGCCAAGCGACCAGCTCTCATGGGCAGATGTCATCGCCGAAATTGTCGAGGCCAATCCAAAGTCTGAAGTTACCGTTTGGGCGCACGAAGACGCACCCTTTATCTGGCCTGATCTCATGCACGAGCTCACCGGATTTGACATCATGGAAGAGCTCGACGGAGCCTTCGATATGGTCGAACAAAATCTAAGCTCAGACGGCGTATCACGACTGCGCGACTTCCTGACAGATCACCCGGAGCTTTCAGAGGAACAGCTGAGAAAGACTTTGGTCGCCTTCCTGTCAAAGCATGGAGCGGCAAGGTCGCCTTCCGAGCAATATCTGCCCGACGAATGGACTAATGAAACTGTGACGGACCTTGAACGCCGGTACAAAAATGACCTTCGCCGCATCGCTGCAATGCCGCAGGTCACCCTGATCGAGCCGTAGCCTCAATCAGTCACATTCCCAATGCTTCTTTGTACATGTCCAGCACCGCCTCTTCTTCGGCGATATCGTCTTTGTCGCGCTTTCTGAGAGCGATAACCTTGCGCATGACCTTGGTGTCGTAGCCCCGCCCTTTCGCTTCGGCCATGACTTCCTTTTGCTGATCCGCAATGTCCTTTTTCTCGGCCTCCAAGCGCTCGAAGCGTTCAATGAACTGACGCAGTTCGTCTGCGGTAACGCGGTAACTTTGCTCGGTGACGTTGTCGTCCATCTTTTCGGCCTCATACGTTTGGTGAAGCCGATTCGTACCGTCCACCCGCTCGGGCATCAAGCCCTTGCGACCACCATTCTTGTCGTTTATCTGACACGCGCGAGAAACCCTGCCGGAGACGAACTGATGGACGCCCTCATTTGGATAGGAGCTCTGCTCACACTGGTTGGTGTTGCGCTTTTGACTTGGTGTATTCTGATCGCCGCGCGCGCGCGCAGTGAAGGTCTGGAAGACGAAGCCTTGAAAGCTCGGCTCCAGAAAGTTGTCGCCATGAACCTCGGAGCGCTCGCTATCTCAGCCATCGGCTTAATGATGGTGATCCTCGGGATTTTTCTTGGCTAGCTATCCAAAGCCGCGAAAGTCTGATTTGCGCGCACCAATTCCTTGAAAACTGGCGATGGCACAGGAATGCGGTGACTGACCTCTGTCATTTCCATTAACAGGCTGTGCACTTTCTCAAGCCCCAAAAGATCCGCCGCGAACATCACCCCACCTGTTCGTCTGGCAAAGCCCAATCCATGGATGGCAACCATATCAATATCAGACGGCGTTTTCGCAAAACCATCTGCAAGTGCACGAGCACCCGCACCGGCCATCGCTGCCACGCATTTCATGCGGATTTCGCCGTCGGACACAGTGCGGGGCGTAATCCCCTTGGAACGCCGCACCGCCTCAACATACTCGGTCACGTCGGGGTCTTGGATGCCTCGCCGCCCGCGCTGAGCGTAGGTGTAGAAACCGCGGCCATTGACCCGTCCGAACCGTCCCGCCTCAACCAGGCCGGCTGTTAGATCATTAGGCGGCGCATTGCGGGGACGGTTTCGCTTCAATCCCTCCATGTCACGCAACCTGAACGATCCATGCGGCAGACCCCAATCTTCAAGGGCATCATCGATTTGAGCGATGCGCGCTCCCTGCTCCACGCATAAATCCGCAGCGGCGTGAAGCGCTTCCGTCAGTCTTTGCCCAAGTCCCAAGGAACCAGGGCCAGTCTCGACAATCAGGCGATCCAGTTTGCGCGCCAAGGCCCTGACAGTCGCAATCGCGCGCGGAGATGTCGCCGAACTTGGGATAACTTCAGCCATGCGATGCTTTTGCATTCCCGGATACAGCCGAAACCCGACGACTTCTGACGGCCTGCGCGTTGCCTTGGCCAGCGTTTCAACATCCACGTGCTCGGACCCTGTGGCAAGAACTGCTCCTGCTTTCAGAACGGCATCCAATTCGCTGATGAGCTCCTTTGAGACCATCGGACCCGGATCGATCACAACATCAGCGTTCGCAAGGGTGCGGAAACCGCACACCGCATGCATCCGATCCAGCGTCGCCTCAACCACCTCTTCCCGCATCTTTCCGGCCGCTACGCGGGCATCGTAGCCTTCGATGATACGCATCACGCCAGCTTCAAGGGCCTCGTCGCTCCTCTCGGCGACTGTGACTTCAAAACCGGCATCCAGGCACGCGACAGCAATCCCGCTACCGATCCCGCGCCCCCCGATCAGACCAATCGAACCCAACGGTCGGGACGGTGTTCGACCCACATGCGCGGAAGCCCTGGCTAACCGGCGATCGGCAGAAAAGACGTGCCTCAAAGCGCGGGAATGGTCGGACTCCACAAGGTCTTCGAACGCCGCAATCTCCAAGCCACGACCAATATCGTAAGGAAGAAGCAATGCGGCTTCTACGCATTCAATAAGGCGAAGCGGCGCATCCAAAGGCGAGGCCTCAGCGACCCGACGATGCTCGGCGACTGCCTCCAAAAACCCTTGCCCCTCGCCAAGCCGATCGCGACGCTGCGAACTGCGAGAGAGCGGCGCGCCACTGTCCGCTCTTTCACGCGCCTCCCCAATAGCAACAGACAGAGCATCTTGGTCCGCCAGCACATCGACCAGACCGAGCTTTTTCGCAGAAGCCGCATTGACCGAGCGTCCGCTCAGCAACATCCGCAATGCCGCAAGGCCACCGATGACCTTCGGCAGGCGCTGCGTTCCACCTGAGCCGGGAACAATTCCGATAGTGATTTCAGGCGCCCCAAATCGTGCTCGTTCTGATGCCACCCGAACATGTGCTGCCAGCGCAAGTTCAAGGCCATTTCCCAGTGCAGGCCCATCGATCGCGGCGATGACCGGTTTTTCGCTGGCCTCAATTCGGTCGCAAAGGTCTCCCAAATCGGGGGCATCCGGCAATTCAGTCAGGCTTCCGGCAGCATCAATTCCAGTCCCCATGGCAAAAACGCCGTCTCGTCCCGTAAGCACGATTGCACGGCACGCGTCAGACCGACGGGCCGTCTCAAATTGATCCAAGATTGATTGGCGTACAACAGGGCTCAGAACCCCATTGGGCGGGTTGTCGATGACCACCACAACGACGTCCTCGCCCCCGCTCGGGCGATCAGAGTCTTTGCTGGAAATGGCGTCTTCGCGGCCCATAATGGTTTCTACGCCATCGCAGGCGAAACTCAAGCGCGCACCGTGTAAGATTTAGACTGGAACGTTGTCCCACATGTCGTCGACGTCTTCGAGAGACGCCACTTTTCCCACGACAGGCTTTGGTGCCACGACGCGCACAGTTTCGGGCGCTAGAAGCTTGTTAGTGAGAAGTGCCTTCGCGTTTTCGGCGCAGCTTGGATCCGCCAAAACAGCATCAACGATCGCGTCCACATCGGCGTCAAACGAAGCAGTCTTTGGTTCTTCATCTCGCCGAATAGCCGGTGTTTTCATGAATTCCTCCACTTCTTGAAATCGGCCTCTGAATGGAGGCTCTGCTTTTTAATAAAATTCGTCCTTGCTAAAATACTACCACAGGACTTGTCACAAAGTGTTGACGACGATCAAATCAAATCAGCAATTTCGAGAGTGCTCTATTTTTGAGCGCTTTTTTTGGTCTTAGCTCGCCTGAGGTGGCACACAAAACAACTCATAAAGAGTATTCACCAACTTCACTGCGCGTTCGTCCGCTATCGAGTACCGAACGATTCGACCGTCTTTTGTAGCAGTAACCATTCCTTCAGCGCGCAACCTTGCCAGCTGTTGGGAAACATACGCCTGCCCTAATCCCAGGGCATTCTCGAGTTCGCCCACGCTTTTCTGGCCTTCCACCAACTGGCACATCAATAAAAGTCTCGAGGGATTGGACAAAGACCGCAAAAAGCCTGCCGCATCCTCCGCAGCTGCTGACATTTCGGCCTGCATGTCATTCGACGTATCTTTCATCGAGCTTACTTTCTCGGCCCCATTGCAAACATATATCAAAAACGATATATGAACGCCATACCCCATTATGAGGCATGGACCCACGTAATGAAACCAAAAGTAACATCGTTCTTCGACAACGCCACAAACACAGTATCCTACGTCGTTCAGGAACCGGAAGGCAAAGCTGCGGCTATTATCGATAGTGTGCTCGACTTTGACTACGCCTCAGGGCGCACCGATACGACGTCGGCAGATGCCATTATCGACTTTGTTAAGTCGGAAGGTCTGAAAGTTGCCTGGGTGCTGGAAACGCATGTCCACGCCGACCACCTCAGCGCAGCACCGTATCTTCAGGAAGCGCTTGGCGGCAAAATTGGCATTGGATCCAATATTACCATAGTGCAGGACACTTTCGGAAAAGTGTTCAACGAAGGCACCGAATTTCAGCGAGATGGAAGCCAGTTCGACGCCCTTTTCTCCGAGGGGGACAGCTTCCACATTGGTCAGATGCGAGGCGATGTCCTCCATACACCTGGGCACACTCCCGCATGCATGACTTACGTCATCGGTGACGCGGCATTCGTCGGTGATACGCTCTTCATGCCGGACTTCGGCACCGCACGCTGCGACTTTCCAGGCGGCTCGGCAAACGACCTCTATGACAGCGTCCAGCGCATTCTTAGCCTGCCTGATGACACACGCATCTTTGTTGGGCACGATTACAAAGCCCCGGGGCGTGAGGAATTTGCCTGGGAATCCACAGTGGGCGAGCAGAAGGCAAAAAATGTCCACGTCGGCGGAGACACTGACCGTGAAACATTTGTCGAGATGCGCGAAACGCGCGACGAAACACTGGCGATGCCAAAACTCATAGTCCCGTCTCTGCAAGTGAATATGCGCGCGGGAAACATGCCCGAGGAAGAAGACGACGGTTCTGTCTACCTCAAGGTTCCTGTCAACAAACTCTAAACTCACGGAAAACATTATGCCGATAGACTGGATGTACGGCCTCCTCGGCGGTCTGATCATAGGGTTCGCCGCTGCGGGCTATCTCTTGGTGAACGGTCGCGTTATGGGCGCGTCGGGTATCATAGGTGCTGTTGTGGATCGAACCGCGCAGGAGACATCGCGCGAGCGTCTCGCATTCCTGGTTGGCCTCGTGGCCATACCGGCAATCGCCGCTCTCGCCTTTGGTGGTGCCGATACGCACATAAGCGACAACCTGATCCTTGTTGCACTCGCCGGCCTGCTCGTTGGTGTCGGAACACGAATCGCGAATGGCTGCACATCAGGGCATGGCGTTTGCGGCATATCCAGACTGAGCCTCCGCGGCATCATTGCAACCGTGTTCTATATCGGTGCC
>CAZMRS010000093.1:0-7537 GCA_964568435.1 uncultured Boseongicola sp.
TAGGAGAGCACCCATGAGACGCCTGATTGCCATCATTCTTGCAGGGTTCGTCGCCGAATCGCCGGCACTGGCCACCGCCGGTTCAAGCGAGGCATCTGAACCCATCCTGCCCGTGCACGAGGTCGCAGCTTTCTCCGGTCCGGTGCACAAAGACCTCCCCGCGCGCGGCGCACCCTTCCAGAAGGCATCAAGTACACACACGCTGCCTATTGGGTGTATTCAGAAATAACCGAAGCCGATAGCTCCAAAAGTTGCGGCTACAGGGCATACAACTTGTACCATCTGGCGGACGATCAGACGCAAAGCCACCTTGTCCAGGACACGCCCACTGACTTCTTCGCCGGAGCCCAGCGCCTCGATGCCGGGATCATCATCCCCGATCCGCGATTGCAAGCGAAGCTCCGACGATCACAAGCCCCACCTACCGCGATCTGCTCAATGCGAATTACTCAGTGCTGGCCAACCCCTCGAACCAGCGGTCTCAGAACTGCACCGAGCACACCCACGATGTGATGACGGCGGCGCTCTACAACACAACCGACCAAGCACAAATCAAGGCGAACATCGGCGCGCATTTCGATCCCCTGACCATCAAGGTCGGCAGCCTCAAGCGCGCGTTCGCACCGCTTGCGTCTGCTGCGCTGACGACATCGGATCATGGCGCAACGGTTGGCACCGCGACATTCGGCGCAATCACACGCTTCAAGGAGGAATACGACCTAAGTCACACCATCTATTCGATCACGCCAGATGGAAGATACCGCTTCTAACAAGAGTTGCGCCGCCTTACCTGGCGGCGCACTAGCACAGACGCAATGCGGAAAGGTGGTACATCATTTCCGGCGAGCGATAGAGTTGGAACACCGCCATCGCAACGACAAACGCGCTGAACCACATCATCACTTGCATTGAACGTGTCATGCCACCCTCTCCGCTGGCCGTTCGGTGATCGGCCAGTTCAACACCGCCGCAATCAAGCTCAAGCCAATCGACACGCCCCAGGCCGTGTCATAGTTCCCTGTCCGGTCATACAACCAACCGCCCATCCAGCCGCCGGCGAAAGATCCAAGCTGGTGAGCAAAGAACACAATGCCTCCCAGCATCGACATGTGTTTCACGCCCCAGACGCTCGCAACAGTTCCATTGGTGAGTGGCACAGTTGACAGCCAGAACAGCCCCATCAATGCCCCGAAGACATAAGCGGACATCGCCGTAAGGGGCATCAAAACGAACCCAGCGATCAGGGCCCCGCGTGCAAGGTAGATCCAGCTGAGCAGCATCGGCTTCCTCAGCCGTCCGCCCCAAAAACCTGCCAGGTAGCTTCCAAGGATATTCACCAAGCCAATCAGCGCGAGCACAACGGTTGCCACCGAAACATCTACGCCTTCATCCACGAGATAGGCTGGCAAATGGACGGCAATGAAAACCACCTGAAATCCGCAGGCAAAAAAGCCAAGCGACAGAAGCCAGAAATCGCGATGAGCAAAAGCGCCTGACAGCGCCTCTCGCACCGTCGACGTATCGGGCACGCCCGCGCCTGTTGGAACTTCCGCGTGGCGAATGCCAAAGGCCAGTGGCACCATGAACAATGCCGCCAGCGCCAGCACAACCAGCGCACCATCCCACTCAAGAAATCCAATCACGCCCAGCGTCATGGGCAATAGGGCGAACTGTCCGAAAGAGCCAACCGACATTGTAATGCCCATCGCCATCGAACGCTGCTCAGGCGCGACAAGTCGTGAAATTGCGCCAAAAATCACCGGCATGGTGGTGCCAGCAAGGCCCAATCCGATGAGAATGCCAGCTCCAAGAATAAACACGGCCTCGCCCGCCACGAGCGACATCAACCAAAGCCCAAGAGCGTAGAGAACGCCACCGACCATCACAACCAGCTTTGCTCCAAATCGGTCTGCCAGCATCCCCGCAAAGGGCTGGCTCGCGCCCCAGATCAGGTTTTGCAACGCAACGGAAAACGCGAATGTTTCACGACCCCAACCCTGCTCTAACGAAATTGGCTGGAGAAAAAGTCCAAACCCGTGCCGTATGCCGAGCGAAAACAACAAGATCAGTGAACCACACGCCAAGGCGACACCGGCGCCATTCCATTTTGATACCATTGCCGTCAGTCCTTTTCCACGCGCGCCTGATTAAGTTTGGAAACCTGACGGAGAACATCCAAAAGATGGTCAGCATCTTCCCCTAGTATCGCCCGCAATTCTGACTGGGCTTCAGCCCATAGAGGAGTTGCATGGTCCAGCGCCTTGCGCCCTTCCTCAGTTAATTGGATCGCTTTGCTCCGCCCATCTTCAACTTGTACAGTTTTGACGTGCCCATCCCGCTCCAGAACGCGGATGTTTCTCCCTAGTGTGCTGCGATCAAGGCCCGTCGCCCCGGACAACTCCGTCAGACTTGGCACATTAAGCCTGTCGATCTGACGCAAAAGCCGAAACATCGTGACTTTAACACCTGCAGGCGCGAGCTTGTGGTCGTAGTATGCTGTTCCGGCCAAAGCCGCGCTCCGCAAATTCGTACAAAAGCACTCAATCGCTTCCATAATTGCGGGTATATACCCGCAATTATGCGATCGCAAGGTTCTTTCTGCGTCACAGGCCGCGCCGCAGTAAGAACTACGAGCCAGTGTACTCTCGGTCCGCAATTTCCATCGTGCGATCCAGAATGTCCAAACCTGTCATCAGATCAGCCTCGGAAATGTTCAGTGGCGGTGTCAGCCGGATGACGTTCGAGAAGAACGATAAATAAAGCCCGTTCTTCATCGCGAAACTCATCATGTCATTCATCGGTTTTGCTGCCTCGCCTTTCGCCGCATAGGGAACCAAAGGCTCACGAGTTTTGCGATCCTTCACCAGCTCAATTCCGTTGAACATGCCCAGCCCGCGCACTTGGCCAATGCTTGGATGCTTCTCGGCAAGTCTGTGCAGTTCAGCCCGCATCACCTCACCCGTCTTTGTAGCGTGCGCGAGCGTTCCCTCATCCTGCATCGCCCGGATAGCGGCCACACCTGATGCACAAGCCAAAGGATGACCGGCATAAGTCAAACCGCCGGGAAGCGGGGTCTCGCGCAGCCAATCGTGCAACTTCGTGCTTACCGACATCGTGCCAAGCGGCACATAGCCCGAGTTGATGCCTTTTGCGGACGTGATGATGTCCGGCTCCACACCCCAATGGTCGACCGCAAACCATTTCCCAGTGCGTCCGAACCCAGCCATAACCTCATCGCAGATCATGAGAATGCCATGCTTTGTACAGATGTCGCGTATGGACTGCAGATACCCGTCCGGAGGCACGATAATGCCATTGGTCCCGACAACTGTCTCGAGGATGACGGCCGCAACAGTGTTGGGGTTCTCGTACATCAGAATCTCTTCCAGATGCGGCCCACCCTGGCTGACCGGACAATGCGCCGCGTCGGAATGTCCCATCGGACAACGGTAGCAGTACGGGTCGAGCATCCGCACGACGCCGGGCATGTCGGCACGTGTGAGATGGTGCCTTGGATCGCCGGTCAGACTCAGCGTCCCGCCCGTCGCCCCGTGATAACTGCGATACCGCGCAACGATCTTGGTGCGCCCAGTGAAATGTCGCGCCAAACGGATTGCCGTCTCGTTCGCAGCAGATCCTCCTGTGGTGAAAAGTGTCGATGAAATGTTGGATGGCGTGATCTCGTTCATCAGAGCGGCCAATTCCGACCGCACATCCGACCCCATCGCAGGCCCGATATAGCAAAGCCGATCGGCCTGATCCTTAATCGCCTGGACGATCCTTGGATGCTGGTGACCCAGGTTTGCGTTCACAAGCTGCGACTGGAAATCAAGGTAGCGATTGCCGTCGCTATCCCAGAACCAGCTCCCCTCTGCACCGGTAATTACATTTGGTCGCCCGCCTTGTTTCGACCAGCTCTGCAAGTAGTGTTTTGCGTGCATATCCCGCACCCAATCAGCGTCGTGTGACGGGAAAGCGTTGCTGAAATCTTCCATTTCGGTCTCCACAAAATGCGGTGCGGCTAGTCAATGATGGCGACGGGTGGCCCAAAGCGTTCGGGGTCAGGATTGACGCCCAATCCAGACCCTTCGGGTGGTGCAATCCTGCCGTTTCTTCGTTCCGGTATGCCCGGGTCGAGACGCGGCGCGACGTAGTGGCTCAAATCACATGTGTTCAGCAGCCCGCGCGCCGGCGTTGATGCAGCAAGGTGCAGGGAGCACGCCGTGGTGATGTCGCTGCCCCAAGTATCCTCGACGCACATCTTGGTCCCGAGCGTAAGGCAAAGATCGCGTATCTGCCGCATTCGGCTCAGGCCGCCCATCTTGGACAGTTTCAGAGCGGCCGCCTGCATGCACCCCGCCCGATGCCCTTCAAGCACTGTCTCGATATCCAACGCACTCTCATCCAGCTTCATCGGCATGCCAGTCGATCGGGCCACATGCGCGCATTCTTCAATCGTTGCACAGGGCTGTTCCAACATGACATCGAGATGCGCAACGGCACGCGCCACACGGATAGCCGTCAGCGCGTCCGACCCACAGTTCCAGTCGCCATAAACCAGCGGCCCCTCACCAACGGCTTCGCGCACCATTGTCAGCCGCGCGACATCGGCTTGCCAGTTGGCATCTGCGCCGAGTTTCACCTGAAACTGTCGTATCCCGGTGGCGCAAGCCTCGTGCGCCATCCGCGCCATCTCATCCGGTGCCACGCACGTCAGCGAGTGATAGAGCGGCATGTCTGTCATTTGGCGCCCACCCAACAACGCATAAAGCGGAAGGTCAGCAACTTGAGCCGTAAGATCCCAAAGCGCCATATCAACGGCGGACTTGGCATACCAATGCCCCTGCAAATGGCGATGCAGACGCTCCATCACAGCTTCCGGCCCAACAGGGTCTGATCCCAGAAGAACAGGCGCCATATACTCCACCGAAGGAACCACGCCCTCTGGATAAGCGGGCAGGTAATGTGGGATCGGACACACCTCGCCCCACCCACTCATGCCTTTATCCGTTTCTAACCGCAGAACAACCGAAGTGATCGTATCGCAGGTCTTGCCATCCGCCATGTAGTAGGTCTCGTGACTGGTCAGCGGCACATGCCAAAGGGAAACACGCGTCACTTTCATGGCGATACCTCATATGTCGCAACCGGAGCGCCAAGACTTTCAAAATCCGGCTCAACACCCAGCCCCGGTGTGTTAGTGGCAAACAGCTTTCCATCACGCGTCGTCGGGCCACCAACGCCCGTCGAACGCGTGTTGTAGTTCATCAAGTCGGTGGAGTTGACGAGGTACTCTGCCGGGGTCGAAGCTGCAAAATGCGCAACGGCGGAACTGGTGATCTCGCCGCCCCAGGTATCCTCGCTTACAACAGGAATGCGATGGTCGATTAGAAAATCGCGAACGCGCCGGGCTTTGCTTAGCCCGCCGAGGTTAGAAATTTTCAAACAGCAAATCTCGGCCCCACGATCATTGACGACCTGGCGAGCCATCTCGATGCCTGTCACACATTCATCCAGCTTCATCGGCAAATCTGTCTTCCGCCGAACCTGCTGACACTCCTCATACGTGCGGCACGGCTGCTCCAGAATGAAATCCAACGAACCGCAGGCCCGCGCCACCCGCACGGCATTATCAACGCGCCACCCTTGGTTGGCGTCCGCGAACACTTTTTCGCCCTTCTTCAGCAACGGCACCGTGGCTTGGATACGCTCAATGTCGGCAGCCCAATCTGCCCCGACTTTCACTTGAAATTGGCGGTAACCGGCGGCTCGATGCGCATTCAGCTCCTCCACGGTGTCCTCCACCGATTTCTGCGGTGCGACCCGGTACATCTGCGCTCCGTCCGTCAGCTTTCCACCCATCAACATCCACACCGGCTGATCGGTCGCCTTGCCGAGAATATCCCAAAAAGCAGCATCAAACGGTGCCTTGGCATACCCATGCCCTTGGACAAGATGGTCCAAGAGAAGCTCCATCCGCCCGACCTGTCGCGGATCCTCACCAAGCAGTTTCGGCGCAGCGAGACGCGCGAAGGCTTCGACGCCTTCAGAATGGGCGACCATGTAGTTCTCACCACATGGCGTGAACTCACCACACCCAGAGATCCCCGCGTCTGTGTCAACCACCACCACTGAGGCCATGGCCGTTGTGATCGCGTAACCAGCACCCCAACCATAGGTTCCGCCAACATAAGGCAGCGGCATCTTGTAGATATGGATGCGCGTAATCTTCATTCCGTCACCACTCATAAACCGCAATTGGGTCTGCGAAGAGCGACATGTCGGGCGACACACCAAGCCCCGGAAGGTCGGGCGCAACTACGCCACCATCACGAATGGGTGCGTCAAAGGCGGCTGTTGTCGTGGCAACCATCGCCCGACAGTCCAATGCGCACCGCATCATGTGTCGCGGCGTGCTCTGCGCCATGTGCAAGATCGCGGCGAATGCAATGTCTGAACCCGTCGTCTCCTGGATGGATGTTACAACTCCAGCGGAATGCGCGATCGTCCGTTGGCGTTGAGTCGGTGTAAGACCACCCTGTTTGGAGATCTTCAAATTGACCCCATCACAGAGACGCTGCGTTATTGCCTGGATCAGATCAGCCTCTGACAAGACGAGCTCATCCAACATAATTGGAAGCCTGCAATGCGGCCGCAGCCGCGCGGTCTCCGCCCAAGTTGCGCAAGGAGCCTCCAGAACAAGGTCAATGTCTTTTGGCAACAATGTTGTCAATCGAAGTGCATGCTCTGGCGTCAATCCACCATTCGCATCCGCCTGAAACCACTCGCCAGGCTTACGGTCCGCCAGGCAGGCTGTAATACGTGCAGCGTCAAGCGCTGGGCCACCTTCAACTTCGGTCGCTCCAATTTTGATGGAATGCCCTTTGAAGCCAAGCGCCCTATGCTCAGCAACCCGCGCGCGCATCTCTTCAGGGTCCAACGACGCATAGATTGATGAGATGACTGGCACTGGATCATCGATGCGGCCGCCCAAAAGGTCGCAAACAGGAACTCCAGCTGCCTTCCCGGAGATATCCCAGCAGGCAACGTCCAAAGGCGTTTTGGCGTGGTTGTGCCCAACCAGAGCAGCATCCATCGCATCATAGATCCGGTCGTGCTTCCGCGGATCCATTCCCAGGAGCGACGGCGCTATCTCTTCAATTCCGGCACGCACACCTTTGCCATGTGCAGCAATATACGTGGAACCGAAAGGCGTGCTCTCGCCCCAACCCTCTAGACCACAGGCGGTTATGACACGCGCAAAAGTGGCATCAAAGTTGTCAAATTTTCGCCCGCCAGATAGAGTGTATGTCCCGCCCGAGTAAGGCAGATTCAGTTGATAGACCTCTATTCTGGCAATCTCCATCTCACACCATCATCACGGGCACACAACGATGTTGCCGGTGTGCTTCTTCTCGATGAATGCAGTCTGTGCGGCGTGCAATTCCGTTAAGGGATACGTCGCAGCAAGCATGGGTTCACTCGCCCCACCCTCGCCATATCCCACCAGACGTCGCGTGACCCCTGGCGGCACGAC
>CAZMRS010000094.1:0-7530 GCA_964568435.1 uncultured Boseongicola sp.
CGGAACACTCCGGCCCGCGTTCCGGTTTCGCCGAGCTATTCGACGGCAAGTTTACCATTCTTTTGCCAGATGAGGGCACGGACCCAGAAGCGCTGGGCCGTTTGACGCGTCTTTGGCAAAACATGGGGGCCTATGTTGAGAACTTGGAGGTGGATCACCACGACCTTGTGCTCGCCGTCACCAGCCACACACCTCACCTCATCGCTTACACGATGGTTGGCGTGGCCGATGATCTGCGCCGCGTGACCGATAGCGAAGTGATCCGATACTCTGCCGCCGGTTTCCGTGATTTCACACGTATCGCCGCGTCTGACCCAACCATGTGGCGGGACGTATTCCTGAACAACAAGGAAGCGACTTTGGAAATTCTTGGCCGCTTCACAGAGGAGCTCTTCGCGCTCCAACGTGCGATCCGCACCGGGGACGGCGATCATCTGCACGACTACTTCACGCGCACGCGCGCGATCAGACGCGGCATCATCGAAGCTGGTCAGGATACGGATGCGCCAGACTTTGGCCGGATCGGAAAGAAACCATGAAGAAACTCGCGTCGCTCCTCTCCTGTCTTGTTCTTGTCGCCTGCGGTGGCGGAGACGACGGAGATTTCTCCGGCCTTGTCGCGATGAAGCGCGCGCCGGTGACTGGCCCCGGTGGCTGCGGGGTGCGTGACGCCTGGGTCGTGACGGAAGCCGGTGGCGTAAAGCTCTCGCGACCCGCGATTATGACAATGGAAGCGGCTCGTGCGCTGGACCGCTGGGTCAGAAACGGCGCGATCCCGGCGATTGGTCGCCGCGGAGGAGGCTTGGAAGAACTGACGGTCGCCGCGCATTACGCCTGCCGGACTCGGAACAGCCGGGCCGGCGCGCGCTTGTCCGAACACGCGCAAGGCCGCGCGATCGACATCTCGAGCTTTGTTCTGGCCAATGGCGAGCGCATCAGCGTCCTGCGTGGATGGCGCGGCGCGGACAGCCGCGTTCTGCGTCGCATGCACCGTGCGGCTTGTGGGCCATTCGGGACAGTCCTCGGGCCGGACGCGGATCGATACCATCAGGATCATTTCCACTTTGATGTGGCGTCTTACAGGAGCGGCCCGTACTGCCGATAGGCGGGACAGGGGCTTTGCCCATGGATACTGGACCCAACGAGAATTAGCGGATGATGATCCGCGGGGCGTCCCCAATGGGAATGGGTCCGATGAACACGCCGCCGCGTCGGAATGTCAAATCAACGTCGATGGTGTCTCCGGGGCCTTTCAGGGACGCGATCAGGTTCAGTGCATTCTCGGTGGACGGGCGCAGATCTTCCGGCAAAAGGCCGCTGGCCACGGCGAGGTCGAGGAGCTTTTGCCAGTCTACGGCCTTGACCGAGAGTGTTCCGTCAGGCGTGCCGTTGCCGTCAACCTGAAGCGCACCGGCCGCGCGAAACGTCACACTGCCCCAGTTGGCTGAGAGGTCTTTGAGATCAATGTCTGTGACTTGGGGACGCGCAACCTCGATGGCGGCGCGGTCCCATGGGGCGGTGAACCCCACGTCGGCATCCAGACGCAAGCGTTCAATGGCATCTGGCAAAAGCCCGGCCGGGTCGAAGGCATTCCTGAGGTCGCTTGGCAACTGCAGGCCCGTGATTTCGGCCCCCACGCGATGGGCATCCGCCCGTGCGGCGACGGGTTCAGTTGCGAACCGGCCCTGCTCAAGATCGACGGCCCACCCAATGTCCGAGGCAAGGCGCACCTTGTCCAGAACGATCACGGACCGGTCAAGAGGCAGCGAGGGTGTTGGAGACAGAAAGATCGACCCGCGCGCCCGTTCATGTGTAATGGCAATGTTTTGCAAGGGCGTAGAAAGACGATGCTCATTCGGCAGAACGGCAATGATCTGTGACGGCTTATAGGCCAGTGCCAGAAGTTGGAGGAACGGCGCAGACCAGGCAACACCCGTTTCAGGATCAGCAAAACTTACATCCGTCAGCGTTGTGTCAAACCGGTTCGGAAAGCCCGCCACATCAATGTCGGCGACATCGGCGGCCCAGCCCTCGGCACGTCGATCGTCGACCCATGTCGTCAACGTACTATCGAGCGCGCGGGAGCCTGCAAACCACCAGCCCATCCATCCGATGGCGGCAACAAGAATGACAACGATCAAGCGGCCCATTTGCCTCTTTCCCCTCTCTTTGCGGAACCCTATTAGAGGGGGAATGACAGAAGAACCAGATACTCTTCCAGACCCCTTGTGGGTCTTCGGCTACGGATCGCTGATCTGGAACCCCGGCTTCCCTGTCGCCGAGAAGCGCAAAGCACGTCTTTCGGAGTTTCATCGCAGCTTTTGCATGTCGTCGATCCACCATCGCGGCACTGAAGAGAACCCGGGGCTGGTTTTGGCGCTTGATCCAGCGTCGGGCGGGCAATGCACCGGTGTGGCCTTCCGTGTGCCCGACGAGGATGCCTCGGCGACAGTTGAGTATTTGCGCGAGCGTGAGCTGATTTCTTCCGCTTACGTGGAACGTGTTCTGAATGTCGAATTCGAAGACGGCGTACACGTTCGGGCGCTGGTTTACATCGTCGATACGGACCATGTTCAATACGTCGGCGGCATGGATCTGGAAAAGCAGGCTCAGATCATTGCGCGCGCCGTCGGCGGGCGCGGTCCGAACACGGAATATCTCTGGAATACGGTGAGTCATCTGGGCGAGCTTGGCATTCGGGACAAAGAGCTTGAGTGGCTGAGCGACAGGGTGCGCGATTTGGCCTCAAACCCGTGATTTCTTTGCGGTTGGCAGCGCGCGAGCCATGCCCTATCGTGTTGGAAAGATAACAGCGTCAGGACCGGACCCCCCGCATGGATCAACCGGATCGCGAGGTCGAGCTACACTTCACACAACCGTATCGTCAGGTGCTGACGATGCTGATCGTTTTGGGACTTGTCGCGGCGGGCGCCTATATCGCCTATCCGCAGGTTGCGCCGGTGTTCCTGGCGAACCCGTACCTGAACGGCTTTATCGGATTTGTCTTCATCATCGGGGTCTTTGCCTGTTTCTGGCAGCTCTATCAGCTTGTCAGCTCGGTGATCTGGATTGAAGGCTTTGCCAAGGATCGCCCGGGTCATCAGTTCACGGCAGCGCCCCGTCTTTTGGCCTCGCTCGCCGCGCTTCTGCGCAAGCGTGGGGCGCGGATGCAGCTTGGTGTGTCGTCCAGCCGGTCGGTGTTGGACTCGGTGGCCACACGGATCGACGAAGCGCGCGACATCACGCGATACATCGTTAACCTACTGATTTTCCTTGGCCTTCTGGGCACGTTTTACGGCCTCGCCACAACAGTGCCAGCGGTGGTCGACACCATCCGCTCGCTTGCGCCGCAGGAAGGTGACAGCGGCGTTGCGGTCTTTGAACGCCTGATGACCGGTCTTGAAGCCCAGTTGGGTGGCATGGGCGTGGCCTTTGCCTCCTCCCTCCTTGGGCTGGCGGGATCGCTTGTGGTCGGCCTTCTGGAGCTTTTCGCGAGCCACGGTCAGAACCGGTTCTACCGCGAGCTGGAAGAATGGCTCTCGTCCATTACGCGCATCGGCTATTCGGCCGACGAAGGAGGAGACAGCAGCCCCATCGACACAGGGGCCATTGCGCAACTCTCCGAGCATATGGCCGAGCGTCTCGACCAGATGCAGGCGTTTTACGAAGAAGCCGCCGCCCGGCGCGATGCGGCAGAAGATCGTTTGGGAATGCTTGCAAACTCGGTTTCGAGGCTGGCCGATAGGTTGGGCGAAGGCGACGTCGCAACAGGCCCTGACATGTCTCAGGTCATGCACAGTCAGGAACGCCTGAGCACCGCGATTGAAAATCTCGTGAGCGAGGGGACCGGGCAGGTCGACGCGGAAAGCCGGATGCGCCTGCGCTCGATGGACGTGCAGATGCTGCGCATTCTGGAAGAGATGTCGGCAGGTCGGCAAGAGTCCCTGAACGAGCTGCGAACCGATCTCGCGCAGCTGACACAAGCCGTGCGCGACCTTGCGAAAAGCCGCCCGGGCGGTCCGGTCTAAGCGATGGCGCTGACGCGACGATCGACGCAACGCATGTCAGGGTCGATCTGGCCTGGATTTGTGGACGCTATGACGGCGCTATTGTTGGTGCTCATGTTCGTCCTGACCATCTTCATGGTCATGCAGGCCGTGCAGCGCGAGACGATCACGGGGCAGGAAACCGAGCTTGACCAACTCGCCGCCGAGGTAACGTCGCTTTCGGTTGCACTGGGTCTTTCACAGCAACGCTCCGCCGACCTGGAAGACGACATAACGACGTTGCAAAGCGAAGCTGCACGGCAAACGGCGTTGATCGCCAACCTGACAGGTCAGATAGACAATCAGGCGCGCGCCTTGTCTGAACGCGACGCCGCGATCGCAACGTTTGAAGAACGTGTCGCTACATTGCTGGCCGAACGCGATGATGCTCG
This sequence comes from uncultured Boseongicola sp., assembly GCA_964568435.1. Taxonomy (GTDB): domain Bacteria; phylum Pseudomonadota; class Alphaproteobacteria; order Rhodobacterales; family Rhodobacteraceae; genus Boseongicola. The sequence goes on from CAZMRS010000094.1 coordinate 4,439, forward strand.
GGCGCTGGGCGCGGAACTCGCCGCAAATATTGAGGATTTGGAGGCCGCACGCGCCACGCTGATTTCCGAGCAAGAAGCGATGCAGCTTGCCCTGGCGCAGGCGCGTGACGAGATCGACGCGCAGACCGAGGCCGCACGATTGGCGGCCGCGCAGCGTGAGGCCCTTGAGGCGCTGACCGCAGAGTTGGAAGCCGAGGCCGCAACCCGAGAAGCATCCTTGTCCGATGCTTTGGCCGCGCTGCAGGCGGCCGAAAGCGACGATGCGGCAGCGGCCGCCGCTTTGGCCGAGGCCGATGCGCGGGCCGCGTCGCTGACGGCGGAACTGGAAAGCGCCGAGGCTGAACGTCTCCGCGAAATCGCAGCTGCAGAAGCGCTCCGCGCGCGTCTTGCCGAAGCAGAGGGAGCTTTGAGCGAAGAGGAACAGGCACGCCTCGCAGAAGCTGCCGCCGCAGAAGCGCTGAGGGCGCGCCTGGAAAACGCCAATGCAGAACTGACGGCAATGTCACTGGCACTGGAGGAGCAACGTCAACAGGCTGAGGACACATTGACCCTGCTGGCCGCCGCAAATTCCGTCGAGGCCGAACTGAACAGCCGTTTGGCTGATGCGATCCTCGCCCTTGAAGACCGCGATGCCACCATTGCAAATCGCGAGGCCTCTCTCGGGAGCGCGGAAGCGCGCGCCGCCGAACTCGAAGACCTTCTGCAGATCGCCAGCCTCGAACGTGACGAGGCGCAAGCCGAACTCGCCGCCATCCGCGCCGAGCTTTCAACAGCTGAAGCGCGTTTGACCGAACTAGGCGCTACCGCCGAAGATGCCGACGCCCAACTGGCCGCTCTCACAGCCGAACGCGACGCGCTTGCGGCGGAAATAGAAGAACTCCGCGAAGCCAGCGCCGACGCCGCAAGTGTCCGTGACCAGCTTGCCGCCGCCCTCGCCGCGAAACTCGCCGCCGAGAACACCGCGACCGAAGCACTGACAGAGCAGGAACGCCAAGCGGCCCTTCTTTCAACGGCGCGCGATCAACTGGCCGAAGAGGAAGCACTGTCTGCTGAGAGCCGACGTGAAGTTGAGGCCTTGAACCAACAAGTCGCCGCGCTTCGCGCCGAGCTTGGGTCACTTCAAGCGCTTCTGGATGCTTCGGCGGCCAGTGATGCTGAAGCACAGGTACGCATCGAAGCTCTTGGCGCGCAATTGAACACCGCGCTGGCCCGCGCAGCTCAAGAAGCCAAGCGTGCCGCCGATCTTGAAGCGGCCGAAGCTGAACGCCTGCGCATCGAGGCCGAACGCCTTCAAAACGAGGTCGCTGATCTGGAAGACTTCCGCTCCGAATTCTTCGGGATCATGCGGCAGGTGCTTGGAGATCGTGAAGAAATTCAAATTGTCGGCGACCGGTTTGTGTTTTCGTCTGAAGTGCTCTTCGAAAGCGCGTCTGCGACACTCTCCGAAGAAGGGCAGGCGCAGATCGCAAGCGTTGCCAATATTCTCGCGGAGGTTGCCGTCCTGATCCCCGATAGCATCGATTGGATCATCCGTGTCGACGGTCATACCGACAATGTGCCGCTATCGGGCAGGGGAGAATTTGCCGACAACTGGGAATTGAGCCAGGGCCGCGCACTGTCGGTTGTGAAGTATCTCACCGACGAACTGGGCTTCCCTCCAGAACGACTCGCTGCGACCGGCTTTGGCGAATACCGTCCGGTGAACCCGGCGGACACACCAGAAGCGCGCGCGCAAAACCGCCGTATCGAGCTGAAACTGACCGAACGCTAGGCGAGCGAACACCGCCATTTCCTAACGATGCCGTGATTGAGCCACGTCCTCGCTGGACCGAACGCCGCCTTGGCCTAGCTCTCCAATCATACCGATAGTCACAGGAGACCATGTTATGGCCAAATTCACCCGCCGCGGCGCACTGGCCGCGGGCGCCAGCGTCCCTTTCGCTGCCGCCGTACCGACACTTGCTTCGGCTGGCGGTCACGCCGCCTCGGAAATTCCGACAAATGCGTTCAAGATCGGTGATTTCTCGGTCACGACACTTCAGATTGGAAACCGGGTCATCTCTGAAAATCCGCAAGGCATCTTTGGAATGAATGTCTCCAAAGAAGAGTTCGAAGCCGGCAGCCGTGCTAACTTCGTCTCAGGAGAGATGGGCGAACTTTTCTTCACGCCGACGCTCGTGGACACCGGAAGCGAGGTTATCCTGTTCGACACCGGATTTAACGGTGAAGGCATCGGAGCCGCCCTTGAGGCGGCTGGCACAACCACAGACGCGGTTGATGTGGTTGTCCTGACGCACCACCACGGCGACCACATTGGTGGTTTGACCCTTGAAGACGGCACACCGACGTTTGCAAACGCGCGTTATGTGACCGCGCAGACCGAATTTGATCATTGGGCGGCTGCGGGAAATGATGGCTTCAACGCCAAAGTCGCGCCGCTGGCCGAGAAGATGACGTTTATCGGCGATGGTGGGTCGGTTGCATCGGGTATCACCGGTATGGCCGCTTTTGGCCACACGCCAGGTCACATGGTCTATATGCTGGAAAGCGGCGGTAGCCAGCTAGTGCTGACAGCAGATGCAGCCAACCACCATGTTTGGTCTTTGGCGTATCCTGACTGGGAAGTGCGCTTTGACATCGACAAGGAAGCCGCTGCCGCGAGCCGTCGTAATCTCTTCGGTATGCTGGCCGCAGACCGCATTCCAATGGTCGGGTACCACTTGCCAACGGTAGGATACGTGGCCGAGGGCGGACCAGGCGGTGCATCCTTCCAGTTCGTGCCTGCAACCTATCAATTCTCATAAGAGACAAAGCCCAACCAAAATGAGCGCGCTGTCGCGCGCACACGATTTATCTGCGCCGGGTCCCCCGGCGCGGATCGCTCCGCGGGGGATATTTGAGCCAAAAAGAAAGGGAGTGCCTCGTCTGAAACACTCCCCGGAGCTTTCTCCTTGGACGGCCATCGGCGTCCCCGCCTGTACCGTTCCACCACCTTTCGCGATTATGCTTTCTTCTTGGTTAAAATATCCCGGGGGGCGCGGGGTTTCCCGCGCGGGGCAGAGCCCCAAATGGGTCGGGCCGCCTGAAAAGGC
>CAZMRS010000095.1:0-7529 GCA_964568435.1 uncultured Boseongicola sp.
TGATCCGATCATTAGCATTTATGGGCTTGGAAATATTGAGATCGCCGTCGCCGCCATCAAGCAGGGCGCTTACGACTTCATTGAAAAACCGTTCAATATCGACCAGCTGATGGTCGTTGTTACGCGCGCAATGGAGACGTCTCGATTGCGTCGGGAAAACTCTGAACTGCGTCGCAAGGACGTCACGACAACGGACATGGTGGGGTCTTCTCAGGCATTCCGTACGCTGAAATCACAGCTTGAGAAAGTCACCAAGTCCAACGGGCGCGTGATGCTGAGCGGTCCGGCGGGGTCGGGCAAAGAGATCGCCGCTCGATTTGTTCATGCGAATTCCAACCGTGCCGAAGGGCCATTCATAACTGTGAACTCGGCCTCCATTGAACCGGATCGTATGGAAGACGTTCTGTTCGGCCGTGAAAGCACAGGACGCGGCATTGAGCCTGGATTGCTGGAGCAAGCCCACGGCGGTGTGATTTTCTTTGATGAGATTGCGGATATGCCGCTGGGAACACAGTCAAAAATTCTTCGTGTGTTGACGGAACAGCAGTTCCAGCGCGTCGGAGGAGGGGACAAAGTTCGCGTCGATCTTCGGGTTATCTCTTCTACAACAAGGAACCTTGAGGAAGAGGTAGACAAGGGGAACTTTCGCCAAGAATTATTCCATCGTCTGAATGTTGTGCCGATCGATGTCCCTTCACTTTCGGAGCGTCGGGAGGACATTCCTGAGTTGGCCGAGTTTTTCATTGAAAGCTTCAACAAATCTCAAGGGTTGCCGATGAGAGAACTGTCTGAAGATGCGATTGCGATGCTTCAGACAATGTCATGGCCGGGAAATGTTCGGCAGCTGAAGAACGTTATTGAGCGTGTTTTGATCCTTGGCTCTGACAAAGGTGACATCTCAGCATCGGAAATTCCGGGCGGAGAGGCGGAGCAAAACAGCGAGGACGATAACCGAGTGGTCCTGTCGGGCAGCTTGGCGACGTTGCCGCTGAGAGAAGCACGAGAGTTGTTCGAACGAGAGTACCTCTTGACCCAAATAAACCGGTTCGGGGGCAACATCAGCCGAACGGCAGGTTTTGTTGGGATGGAAAGGTCGGCCCTGCACAGGAAGCTCAAGTCGTTGAACGTTGTCACATCAAACAGAGCGGGTGCGCGATTTGCCGAAGAAGACGCGTGAATGAACAACGTCTGGCTTGAATGACGAGTCTGCACATGTCACCAAGAACCGCGATAGAGCGGCTGTGAGGCGCGAATGAAGGTAATAATCTGCGGTGCCGGTCAGGTTGGTTGGCAGATTGCACGTCACCTTTCAGGTGAGCGCAACGATGTCACAGTTGTCGACCACGACGCCGATCTTGTGCGGCGGGTGACAGACGTTCTTGATGTGCAAGGTATCACAGGGCACGCGAGCTACCCGGATGTTCTGGACAAGGCGGGTGCGCGCGATGCTGACATGATTATCGCGGCGACGCACTCTGACGAGGTCAACATGGTGTCGTGCCAAGTTGCACATTCGGTTTTTGATGTGCCGCGAAAAATTGCGCGCCTGCGTGCGCAAAGCTACCTGACCGCGATCTACTCTGATCTTTACCGGCGCGATCACATGCCAATTGATGTGGTCATTAGTCCGGAACGTGAGGTTGCTGAAGCTGCGCTGAGACGCTTGTCTGCACCTGCAGCTTTTGACACTGAGCTTTTTCTGGATCAACAGGCGCAACTTCTCGGCATTACACTCGATGAAGATTGCCCTGTTTTGGACACGCCGCTTAGGCAATTGACGGATCTGTTTTCGACACTGCGAGCAATTGTGGTTGGCGTTCGAAGAAACGGCCGGCTTTTCGCGCCTGAAGCCAACGATCAGCTTTTTGCACATGACCAGATTTACGTCATGAGCCACGTGAACGATGTGACACGTACATTTGAAATCTTTGGCAAAACTGTTCGCCGTCAGGAACGGGTTGTGATTGTCGGGGGCGGGAACGTCGGCCTTGCGGTTGCAAGCGCCCTGGAGGGCCGTGCAGAACGTTTGCGCACCAAGATAATCGAACGCAATCGTACCTGTGCAGAACGTGCAGCCGATGCGCTTGAGCGTACGATCGTTCTCAATGGCGACGGTTTGAACTCGGACCTTCTTGATGAGGCTGGTGTTGATCGGGCCGATGCACTGCTTGCGGTGACAGATGACGACAAGACCAACCTTCTCGCGTCCGTTAGGGCAAAGCAGGCAGGGTGTCCGTTAACGATTGCTTTGGTAAATGACCCGACGCTGCTTCCTTTGATGGATCCGCTCCAGATCGACGCTTACATCAATCCTCGCGGCACGACGGTGTCTTCGATACTCCGCCATATTCGGCATGGTCGGGTGCGCGGTGTTTATTCAATCGGCGATGCTGAGGCAGAAGTCATTGAGGCGCAGATCCTGTCGACGTCGCCCATGTCCGGTAAACTGATAAGAGACATCGAATTCCCCGAAGGCGTACTCGTCGGTGCGGTAATGAAAGGTGGTGAGGTTGTGAAACCGCTTGGATCGACGCGTATAGAGGAAAGCGACGTGATTGTCGTGTTCTCGATGGCGTCCGATGTGCCGGAAGTGGAGCGGCTGTTTCAGGTATCGATCGACTTCTTCTGATGGACTGGCTCAAAAGACTTCCATTGATTGTCCTTTTGATGGGAGTTGGTGCGGTTGCAATGCTTGTTCCCGCAGTTCACGCCTACATCGTACGGGACTTGGAAACAGCTCGCGCATTCTTTTACTCGAGCATCCTTTTTCTGTTCATTTTCGCAATGATTGCCATTGCGACCGCCAGCTACACTATCCGGCGGCGAGGGCGGAGCCATTTGATTTCGATTTTCGCGCTGTTCGCAGTTTTGCCAGTGATACTTGCGGCCCCCGTGGCTGAAGCGGTGCCGGATACAGCTTTCAGCAACGCTTATATTGAAATGGTGTCGAGCCTAACAACGACCGGCGCCACTCTTTTTGAGGCGGACAGGTTGCCGCCGAGTGTCCATTTATGGCGCGCGCTTGTCGGCTGGCTCGGCGGGTTCTTCATGTGGGTGGCTGCGATTGCCATATTCGCGCCACTAAGCCTGGGTGGTTTCGAGATTGTAGCGGCGACGGAGACCGCGAGAGAAGATCGACGCGGGACAACACGCTTGGATCACATTGGTGAAAAGGCAGAGCGGCTAAGCAGGTATGCGCTTCGGCTAGCGCCGATTTATGGCGGTCTGACGGTGGTTCTATGGGTTTCTCTGATGCTTGCCGGTGACGAACCTCTCGTGGCGATAAGTCATGCAATGGCGACGCTTTCGACTTCGGGTATCACTCCCTTAGATGGAGGAACGCGAGCGGCAACCTCGGGATTTGGAGGAGAGCTGCTGGTTTTGCTGTTCCTCGTGTTCGCTTTGTCACGACTCACATTCACGTCGGATGGGCGGCAAGACAGCTGGCCTGCGCTGGCAAAAGACCCTGAGCTGCGTTTGGGGCTGGGGCTGATTATTGTTGTTCCTCTGGTGCTGTTTGCGCGCCATTGGATCGCGACAATCGAAGACGGTTCGGAAGTGTCTTTTGTCGAAGGCTTGGTCGGTCTCTGGGGAGCCATTTTTACGGTCGCGTCATTTCTAACGACAACCGGATTTGAAAGTGCGGGTTGGGGCGCTGCTCGTGTTTGGTCGGGATTGGACGCAACAGGATTGGTGCTGCTGGGGCTCGCTGTCTTTGGCGGAGGGGTTGCGACGACAGCAGGAGGAGTGAAGCTCTTGCGTGTCTACGCTTTGCTTAAGCATGGACAGCGCGAAATGGAGAAGCTGGTTATGCCATCGTCCGTTGGTGGTTCCGGACAAGTGGCCCGTCGGTTCCGGCGTCAGGGCGCGTATGTGGCGTGGGTGTTCTTCATGCTCTTCGCCCTTTCTATTGCTGTGACATCCATCTTGCTCTCGCTTTTTGGCTTGAATTTCGAAGAGGCGTTGATCCTGACCATTGCGAGTCTTTCGACAACCGGGCCGCTGGTGAACGCGGCATCACAGTCAGGTATTGATTTGATAGCGCTGGCCCCTGCGGCAAAGATCGTTTTTGCCGGCGCTATGGTGCTCGGACGTTTGGAAACGCTTGCTATTATTGCCCTGCTCAACCCCGAATTCTGGCGGTAGGCTTGCTCAATATTTAGGCTTCCCGAGGATATTTTTGGGGCTAGCAAGTCGTTTGGATGCAATCCATAGTAGCGCTACACATTCGGTGCAGGGCAGATGGCTTTGCGCTTGCAAGAAAAAAGGCAATAAAACTTATGGCTTCGGATAGACAGAATTTGCAGGATGCATTTCTGAACCATGTCAGAAAGACCAAGGTTCCGGTGACGATCTTCCTTATCAACGGCGTTAAGCTGCAAGGTGTAATTACCTGGTTCGACAACTTTTGCGTTCTTTTGCGCAGAGATGGTCAATCCCAGTTGGTTTATAAACACGCTATTTCAACAATTATGCCAGCACAGCCAATTAATCTGTATGACGGCGAAGAGTAAGCGTGGGTGAAACAGACACGAGGGTGACTCGCGCTCTTGTTCTGCACCCCGAACTGACAAGCGATCCAGAGCGACGGACGGCACGTTTCGGCCTTGAGGAGGCTGTTTCGTTGGCTGGAGCTTTGCCCGACCTTCATGTTGTTGCGTCAGATATTGTGCGGTTGCAAAAGCCGACGCCTGGGACGCTGTTTGGATCTGGAAAGGTTGAGGAGCTTGCAGCGCTCGTAAAATCTGAAGAAATCGACCTTGTTCTAATCGACGGCACGGTCACGCCGGTTCAGCAGCGAAACTTGGAGCGGGCCTGGAAGACAAAGCTGCTGGATCGGACAGGGCTAATCTTGGAGATATTCTCGGATCGCGCTGCGACACGCGAAGGTGTTCTTCAGGTGGAAATGGCCGCGTTGAGTTATCAAAGGACGCGATTGGTTCGGGCTTGGACTCACCTTGAAAGACAGCGTGGCGGTCTCGGGTTTGTTGGTGGTCCTGGCGAGACGCAGATTGAGGCGGACCGTCGGGCTATTGATGAACAGCTAACGCGTCTGCGCAGGCAACTGGAAAAAGTCGTTAAGACGCGTGCGCTGCATCGCGCTGCACGGGCCAAAGTGCCATATCCGATCGTTGCATTGGTTGGGTACACGAACGCAGGGAAGTCGACACTGTTCAACAGACTGACGGGCGCGGACGTTATGGCAAAAGATATGTTGTTTGCGACGCTCGATCCTACGATGCGGGCTATTTCCCTCGCTTCCGGCCGCGAGGTCATCTTATCGGATACAGTTGGCTTTATTTCAGATTTGCCGACACAGTTGGTGGCCGCGTTTCGGGCAACGTTGGAGGAAGTTCTAGAGGCCGATTTGGTGTTGCATGTCAGAGATATCTCGCATCCTGAAACGGACGCGCAGTCTGCGAACGTCTTAGAGATCCTCGCAGAGTTGGGTGTTAAGGACTCGACGCCAACTTTGGAGATTTGGAACAAGCTTGACGTTCTTGGGCCTGATGCCGCGGAGGCGCGCCGCGCCGAGGCGGCACGAAAGGAAGATGTTCTGGCGCTATCCGCATTAACCGGTGAGGGGCTTGACCAACTGATCGAGTCCATTGGCGCGGCTTTAGACAAGGACAGAACAAGCGAAGTGGTGTCGCTTGAGCATTCTGAAGGCAAAAAGCGCGCGTGGCTGTTTGACCAGGGTGTTGTTGTCTCTGAGGAGCGTTTCGAAAACGGCTCTCGGCTGACAGTGAACTGGTCCAGGGAGCAGGCTACGCGTTTCTCCCGCCTGTAAAAGCTGTTGATCCTTTACTGTCCCGGCTCGCCGCTTATTCGGGAAAAAGGCGTGTAACTCCGACTGAGGCTGCTCGCGCGAGTTCCGGATCGAGCGTCATGGGGATGTACTCACCGCGCCGCCATAGCTCGCCCAGGTCATCATAATGTCGGCTAAGAGGGTGGCCGGATTGCCCAGTAGAAATGATGAACACAGAGCTGTCAGGATCGGCAAAGTCATAGACGCCTCGATATCCCGCTCCATTAACGTTTTCGAATGGGTTTGGACCTGACCCGCGCGTCATGCCACGTTGAAGGGTGTAATCGCCGCCACTGGTGGACTGTCGAATGTTAACCAGCCATGAGATCCACCCGATATCACCCAGCACCGTGTGATCTTGCGTGGCTTGGTGAGCGTCACCCCAACGCAAACTCTCAAGCGCCGGCCCATACTGTTCGTCGATCCAAATGAGCGCGTCGTCCAAGGATAGTCGTGCAAGGTCCGCGCAAGTCTCGATTGGCGCACTTTGAATGACATCGCACCAAACCGCGGCACCATCGATGTCCCTGAAAACCCGCTCAAGGAAGATTGGCTGCGGGCGCAAAAACTTTTCTGCCAAGGGTCCGAGTTCGTCCCTTATGAGCCGGTCTTGCAGAGCACGCATCCAGGCAGCGTAGATGAGTGGCTCTGGGAGGTGCTCGTTCATCTCGCCGTTCCATTCGGCCAGAAGATCGAGCGCACGCCTTCTCTGTCGTTCCAAGGTGCCTTCTGTAGCAGCCTCTCCGGTAAACCAAAGATCACGAGCGACAAGAGGCAAAAGAGTTCTGGCCGTCACTGAAACGGTATCGAGTTGAGCTTCGATGAAGCTTTCGCGCGTGTGAACCTCGCGGGATTGCATGAGACGCTCCCAACGTTGAACGCGTTGGGTATCGCCCCATTCAAAACTGACATGAAGCGGGAAGGGTCGGTCTATAGTCTTATTGTTGGTGTTGCCGACGATCCCGCCGTCGTCGGCCAGATATTCTGGGTTCGCGCTGTAGCTCAAAATACCCTGCCAGCGATTGCGGGCGTCCCAGCCCGGAGCTGGTAAGCGGCCTTGGGTTTGATGACGTGCCGCACGTCTGGGTAACTTGCCGATCACTTTCATTGCGGCGTTTTCACGATCCACGACAACCAGATTCTGTGCGGTTGCAACGAAGTCTTCGCCGGCTGCAAGGGCGTCGTCGACAGACTGTGACCGCATGATTTTTAGCAGCGACTGGATGGAAGTATCTTCGTCGCTGAGACCGGTCCACGACAAGGCGGCCACATGGCCCGCAGGTGTAACCGAGCCGACTTCAAGTTGGCTACCTTCGAGTATTGGGCCATTGTCAGACCAGCGAAGGGTGAGCGGTATCGGCTCGGCATCCTTCACCTGAATGATCGACTGTCTTGATCGAAGTGTCTTCCAGCCTGTTGGTGAATCGACTTGTTCTCGATTTTCAGGATTTACCTTCTCCAAGAAAACGTCCTGATCATCCGCATATGAATTTGTAAGCCCCCATCCTAGCGTATCAGAACGCCCTACGAGAATTGTTGGGCTGCCAGGAAACGTTCCTCCAATAACGCCGCCGGTCTCAAGTTCGAGGCGGGCAAGGTACCAGATTGTTGGAGCCGTGAGTTCGAGGTGCGGGTCGTTCGCGAGAAGTGTGCTGCGCGCCGCAGACCTGCTAGGCGTCGCCGCCCATACATTGGAGGCGCCAGAACGTCCGCGCGGCTT